>CAZTTW010000722.1:0-3108 GCA_964616265.1 uncultured Myxococcales bacterium
CGGGCCGCGCTTCCAGTAGAAATCGCGCATGCCCGAGTTTCTCAAAGACCTGAAGCGTACCCACGACTGCGGCGCCCTGCGCAGCTCTGACATTGGCTCGACCGTCGTTCTTTTTGGCTGGGTTGCTTCCCGCCGGGACCACGGCGGCTGCGTGTTCATCGACTTGCGCGACCGCGGTGGCATCACGCAAATCGTGTTCGAGCCGCAAACCAGCGAAAAGGCACACGCGCTGGCCAGCGAGCTGCGCCCAGAATTCTGTGTCGGTCTACGCGGCGTCGCGCGCGACCGCGGCGAGCGGCGCAACCCCAACCTGCCCACCGGCGACGTGGAAGTGCATTGCACGGATCTGACCATTTTCTCGCGCTCGGACACGCCGCCGTTCGAAATCGTCGATAACAGCACGGCCAACGAATCGGTGCGCCTCAAGAATCGCGCGCTCGACCTGCGCCGGCCGTCGCTGCAGAAGAACTTCCTGCTCCGCTCGCAGATCTACCAGACAGCTCGCCGCGTGCTCACGCAGCACAAGTTCCTGGAGATCGAGACGCCCTTCCTCGTCAAATACACGCCGGGTGGCGCGCGCAACTTCCTGGTTCCGTCGCGCTTGTCGCCGGGACAGTTCTACGCGCTCGCCGAGTCGCCCCAACTTTTCAAGCAGCTGTTCATGGTCGCCGGCTTCGACCGCTACTTCCAGATCGTCCGCTGCTTCCGCGACGAAGATTTGCGCCAAGACCGCCAACCCGAGTTCACGCAAATCGACGCGGAGATGAGCTTTGTCACCGAAGACGACGTCCAGAGCGTATTCGAGGATCTGATGTCGGCGCTGTGGAAGGACGTGCTGGGCGTCGAGCTCAAAACGCCGTTCCCGCGTTTGTCGTACGCCGACGCCATGGCGAAGTACGGCTCGGACAAACCCGACCTGCGCTTCGATCTCCCGCTCTGCGACGTGACCGAGGTGGTGCGCAAGCACGACGGCGGCAGTGTGGAAATGCTCCGCCAAGTGATTTCCAGCAAAGGTCCGCACGGCGAATCGCCCATCGTCAAAGGTTGGCGCTTGCCGGCGGCCGAGGCGTCGAAGATGTCGAACGCCGAGATCGACAAGCTCGAAGAGTTCGTCAAAGGCCTCGGCGCTCGTGGACTAGCCCGCGCGCGCATCGGTGCGGGCGGCGCCTGGACGCGTTCGCCGATGAAGACGATGAGCGAAGCGCTTCGTCAGGATCTGAACGCGGCGGCGGGCCTGCAAGAAGGCGACGTCTTCTTCTTGCAATTTGGCGGACGCAAGCTGGTCCACAGCGTGCTCGGAGCACTACGCCTGCACGTCGCCAACAAGCTGGGCATCGTGCCCAAGGGAGAATGGAAATTCTGCTGGGTGAACGAGTTCCCACTGCTCGAGCGCAGCGACGACGGCAAGTTGGTGGCGTCGCACCACCCCTTCACGTCACCCATGGCCGAGGATTTGGACCGGCTGGAATCGGATCCTGCGTCCGTGCGCGCCCGCGCCTACGACCTCGTGCTCAACGGCAACGAAGTCGCCGGCGGCTCGATCCGTATTCACCAGGCAGACGTCCAGTCGCGCGTCTTCCGAGCCATTGGCCTCACCGACGAAGACGCCCACAGCAAGTTCGGCTTTCTCTTGGAAGCCTTCCGCCACGGACCGCCGCCCCACGGTGGAATCGCGGCCGGCTTGGACCGTTTGGCGATGCTTTTGTGTGGCGCCGATTCTCTGCGCGACGTGATTGCCTTCCCGAAGACGCAAAAGGGTACTGATCTCTGTACGGACGCCCCAGCGGCAGTTCAGACTAAACAGCTCGACGAACTCCACATTGCGCTCGTCGGGGTGGAAACCCCGTAGAAGAGCCTGCGCAGTGCCAGTGGCCTGCGAAGTCGACTACGCACCTGAGGCGCGGATAGCGCCTCCGATACGGGCCACCATGACCTGCGCCTCGCCTATCGTGCGTAGATCTCTTCGCGGGCCGAGATCGACGCGCACCGCGACATCAAGTGTTTTCAATCAGTTACAGTTTGGTGTCGGAATTGTGTCTGGTGGCACACCTCCTGCTTAGGCCAGGGGCAACCTCTTGGGAGGAGGAAAAATGTCACAAGCTCTCGCCACTGCTCAGAACGAAGTGCCGGTCATCAATAAAGAACGCGCTCTTCGCATCCTTTCCAAGTCGCTCTACAGGGATTTGCGACAGAACGGATACGAACCCAAGCAAATCGTGTCGCTCGCGAGCGAACTCATCGCTCATGTGACGACCGACATGACCGACCAAAGCATCGTCGCTTAACGACACCTCCTTTCTCGTATGCATCTATGCATCAAGGGGACCTTCGGGTCCCCTTTTTGTTTTGTTGTACTGCCTTCCGGCCAAAACCCTGGAAATCCAGCGCTCTTCCGTGTAGAAGCGGCGCTCTCATGGCGGCAAAGAGCATTGCCGAGTTGGACCTTCAAGGACGCCGGGTATTTATCCGAGTGGATTTCAATGTCCCACTCACGCCCGCGGGCGGTGTTTCCGACGCCACGCGCATCCGGGAATCCCTGCCCACCATCCGGCACGCCATCGAACGTGGTGCGCGCGTGGTCTTGGCTTCGCACCTCGGCCGGCCCAAAGGGCGGATCAAGGCCGAACTATCGCTTCTTCCGGTCGCCGCCTATCTGGCCGAAGCGCTCGACCGCGACGTCGTTCTCGCCGACGAGCCGGCTGGGGATGGCGCGAAAAAGGTCGTGAACGACCTGCGCGACGGCAGCGTGGCGCTGCTCGAAAACCTGCGCTTCACTGCGGCCGAAGAAGCCAACGACGAAAACTTTTCGCGCATCCTCGCGTCCTACGCCGACGTCTACGTGAACGACGCCTTCGGCACCGCCCATCGCGCGCATGCCTCGACAGCCGGCATGGTCAAGTATGTGGCCAACAAAGGCATGGGCTTCCTCATGGACCGCGAGGTGAAGATCCTCGGCAAGCTCCTCGGCGAAGTTGCGCAGCCCTTCGTCGCCATTATTGGCGGCGCCAAGGTCTCGGACAAGATCGGCCTGCTCGAAAGCCTGCTCGGCCGCGCTAGCGTGGTCTGTTTGGGCGGCGCCATGGCCAATACCTTCCTTTCCGCCAAAGG
>CAZTTW010000723.1:0-3108 GCA_964616265.1 uncultured Myxococcales bacterium
TACATCGGCCATTTCGAGGGCTCGTCGTATTTCGTCATGGAGTACGTGCGAGGCAAAACCCTCGCCGAGGTGTTGCAAAAGGACGGCTCGATTCCCTGGGGCGACGCCCTGGAATACGTGATTCAGACGGCCCGGGCGCTGGCCACGGCGCACGAGCGCGGCATGATCCACCGCGATATCAAGCCGTCGAACATCATCCTTGCTGACCTCTCCAAGGGCGACGCCGGAGCGGGCGTCAAGGTGGCGGACTTTGGTTTGGCGACCTCCGATGAGACGGCGGCCGGCCGTTTCGTGGGTACGCCGTTTTACGCGGCTCCGGAGCAGATCGCTGGCGAAGCACCCGACTTGCGCAGCGACATCTACACGCTGGGGGTTACCTTCCATGAGCTCTTGACCGGGCAGGTGCCGTTCAAGGCCGAAAGCCTGGAAACCATGGCCAAGCTGCATCGGACGGCTCCTCGTCCGCACATCGCGAGCATCATCGCGCCGTGGCGCTTGCGCCAGCTCATCCTCGACATGATGGATCCCGATCCGCAGAAGCGACCGCAGACCTACGACGAGCTCCTCGGGCGGCTCGAGTCGTTGCGGCCAACGCCACGGGTAGCGGGCGGGCTTCTTCCGCGCGGGGTGGCGCTGGCCGTCGACCTGATGCTCTTCGCGCCCATCGGGCAAATCGTCGCCGGAGCGATGGGCTGGACGCAGCAGGCGGCTACAAGCATCTGGCTCGCGCTGTTCGGGACTTATTACGTGCTCACGCAGCGGCTCTGGGGGCAAACCCTCGGCAAAAGGCTGCTCGGGTTGCACGTCGTGGGTACCACCCGGCGTGTGCGGGTGCCGGGGCTCGTGCTGCGCTTCGTGGTCGAGTTCTGGGGCCCCCTGGCAGCGCTGGCCATCATCAGCCTGCAGGTCGGCGCGGTGACGGATCTGCTCGAGCTCAAGGACCGCGTCGTCGGCTCGCTGGGAGCAAGCCCACTGCCGCTGTGGGATCGAGGCGTGCGAGTGCTTCTGCGGACCATGCTGGTGCCGAATTCGATCGTCGGCATTCCTTGGCTGGCGAGCTTCCTCTTCGCACTCATCGACCGTGACCGCCAGACCTTGCACGACCGCGCCGCTCGCACGCGTGTCATTTACGAAGCGCGTTTGTTGGAAGAGGAAAGCAAGCACACGAGCGCCTGAGAAACCGCGGCAAACCTGCTAAGGTCACGGCCGTGAATCCTGAACATTTGCGAGCCCTGCTCGAATCCGTACGAGGCGGCCAGACGGACGTGGACGGCGCTTTGCGCGAGCTGCGCGACTTGCCCTTTCGGTCGCTCGGTTTTGCCCACGCGGACACCCATCGCCATTTGCGCACCGGCTTTCCCGAGGTGATTTTCGGAACGGGCAAGACACCGGCGCAGATCGCCAGCCTCCTTGACGAGCTTGGGCGCAGCGGTGCCACGGTGATGGCAACGCGCATCTCGCCCCAGGTGGCGCACGAGGTGCTTTCCGCCGTGCCGGCCGCGCGCTACATCGAAGGCGCGCGCATCGTGGTGCACGGACCGGTGCCCGAGCCGACGCGCGGGCGGGGCACCATCGCGGTGTTGTCAGCGGGGACGGCGGACATCCCCATCGCCGAGGAAGCGGCGGTGACGGCCGAGCTGGACGGCAATCACGTCATGCGCATCTTCGACGTTGGCGTCGCCGGGCTGCACCGCTTGCTCGCGCACCGCGAGTCGGTCGAGAAGGCCGAGGTGCTGGTCGTGGTCGCTGGGATGGACGGCGTGTTGCCGACGGTGGTGGCGGGCTTGTTCTCGCGGCCGGTGATCGCCGTACCCACGAGCATCGGCTACGGCGCCTCCATGGGCGGAATCGCGGCGCTCCTGACCATGCTCAACTCGTGCGCCACGGGCGTGGCCGTGGTGAATATCGACAACGGCTTTGGTGCGGGGCGCATGGCATCGCTACTCAACCGGGTGCGTACGTGACGGCGAAGGGCATTACGCCGGGATTGCATCTGCATTTCGACCCGTGCTCGGGCGTGGCGGGTGATATGACCGTCGCGGCCCTGGTGGATGTGGGCGTGCCCCAGAAGGTGGTGCGTGACGCGGTCGGGGCGCTGGGCCTGAAGAAGCTGAAGGTGGGATTCGAGACGCGCAAGCGCGGCGCCTTCGTCGGACTCGGCTTCACGGTGGATTTTCCCGGCAAGGAGCAGGAGCCTGAGCATACGCACGGGCACGCCCATCATCACGAGCATGAGCACGAGCATGACCATGATCACGGCCACTCCCACGCCGACCATGAGCACGGCCATGAACACCACACGCATGCGGGCGCTCACGGCCACGAGCATCGCGACTACGCCGAGATTCGGCGGCTGCTGCGACGTGCGCGACTCGACGGCAAGCTGCGCGCCATGGCCGAGGAGATGTTCGCCCGACTGGCCGAGGCCGAGGCGCGCGTGCATGGCATTGCCGTGGACGCGGTGCGATTTCACGAGGTCGGAGCCTGGGACTCCATCGCCGACGTGGTCGGCGCCGCCGCTGCCTTGGCCTGGCTCGCGCCGGCGTCGGTTTCCTCGACACCGCCGGTGCTTGGTACCGGCACGATTCGCACCGCGCACGGATTGATTTCCGTCCCCGCGCCGGCCACCGCGGCCATCTTGCACGGCAAGCCGGTTCTTTCCGAAGGCACGGGCGAGCTGACCACGCCCACGGGCGCTGCGATTCTGGCGACGGTGGTTCAGTCGTTTGGTCCGCCGCCCGCCATGCGGCTGAAAGCGCAAGGCTTCGGTGCCGGGACGCGCGAGCACGGTGACCGTCCCAACGTGCTGCGTGTGCTGCTCGGCGAATCCCTCGGTCAGTCGCTGCCGGCGTCGGCTGTCGACGTCGTCTTGGTGGCGGCGAACATCGACGACATGAATCCGCAGCTCGCGGAGCCGCTGATGACCGCTCTGTTCGCTGCCGGCGCGGTCGACGTTTGGCTTTCGCCCATCCAAATGAAGAAGGGGCGACCGGCCATGGAAGTGTCAGCGCTGTGCCCCGCGGACGCGCTGGCCGCGGTCGAGGAAGCGTTTTTCGCCAACTCCACGACCATCGGTTTGCGTCGGCATGCCATGCAACGGACCGTGCT
>CAZTTW010000724.1:0-3106 GCA_964616265.1 uncultured Myxococcales bacterium
GAGCCGTATTGGCGCCGTCGAGCTGACTGGCGATCGCTTTGATGATGTCATCAACATAGGCGCTGCTGCCCTTGTCGACCGGCTGGGGAAACGAGCCGTAGACGTTTGCCTTGTCCTGTTGGTCCAAGGTCTCGATCAGCTTCAGGATATAGACCAGCTCGGATTCATCGAGACCGATGACTAGCACCGAACGCTGCGACTGCTGGATGAATCCTTCCAGTGCCTTCTGCAGCTCTTTGATCTTGGACTGCATGGCTATTCAGCGGACGCGCGGCGATCGAGTCCTAATAAAGCAAGTAGCAGCCGATCCACCCGGGAGGAACGGAACGGTTGGTTCTGCCCCAGCAGAGGTGAGTGCTCCCGCCGCAGCCCGCCACCGTCGCGCTCCCGTCTTTGACGGACTCGGGCGTAGGCGGCGCGATCGTAAGTTGCTCGGCTGGACAGTGGATCTCCTTGGCGGCCGCGGCGATCAGCTCGCTTCTGTGCTCGACTGCGGGTGGATGGTGTGACGCGTACCAAGTCGACACGGGAGTCCAGAGAATCTTTCCCGCCACGAAGACCACGACGATGCCCACCGGCCACAACCAAGTTTGCGGGCTCCAGGCGAATGGGTCGGCTGCTGGCGCCGCGCCGGACTTCGTGGTGAGCGCGTTTTCGCGACGGCTGCGTCGTGCATAGCTGGCGAACAAGAGAATGACCAGGACGACTTGCACAAGCACAAAGACGATGATCCGCTTCAGGTCCAGTTCCAGATCCATATTCTACTCCAGAGGCAGGCCACAGAACGTGGCTGACACGGGCAGCATCCCCGCTGGCGGTGGTGGTGGTATCGGTCTTCGTCTGCATGATCCCGGACCGCCCGCTAGTTGATCTTGATGAGTGCGCCGGTGATCTCGGTGATCGCGTCACCGCTGATACCGACCTTCATACCCTTCATGGTGGCGCCAGCTTGCTCAAGTCCAACTGTTGATCCACCGCCGCTCAAGTTGACCTTTTGCGAGCCGTTGATTTGGATGCTGCCGTCATTCTTCAGAGTGATGCTGGCTTCTCCGCATTTGAGGGTGAGCGACGACTTTGCCATCACGGTTGCGTCCGGCCCCTCTAGATGGACTTCGCACTTACCATTGTTCACAGTAATGATGGCACCCTCCATCTTTATGCTGTTCGTGCCTTGAATCACTGAATACAGCGTGTCGGCCGTGCTCTTGTACTGGCCGTGTACGTCGACCGTCTTGTCACCAGCGTTGACCGTCAACTTGTCGAGGCCTGTCACAGTCTCGGTGCGGGTTGCGTGGTAGGTGCCCGTGTGGGCATCGGTGACCTCGTCGCTGTTCTTGCCCGTGACCTTCATGGTGCGGTTGGCTTTGTAGGTCTGGGTCTCGTCCTTGGTGACTGTGGTGCTTTGCGTTCCCGTCACGCTGACCGAGTGATTGCCACCCACGCTGACACTGCGGTCGGCGCCGACCGACGTCGACTGGTCGTGCTTGACCAGCGTCGACATGTCCTTCTCGGCCTGAATATGAAACTCTTCCTTGCCCTTCAGGTCCTCGAAGCGAATCTCATTGAAGTTGTTCTCCGTGCCACCCTTCGTGCTGCGACTCTTGAGCCCCGATTGGGTCTTGTGGTCGGGAAGCGTGTAGGGGGGCTTGTTGACGTTGTTGTAGACGGTTCCCGTGATGAGTGGGCGATCCGGATCGCCTTCGAGAAACTCGACGACGACCTCTTGGCCCACGCGGGGAAGGAATTGGGCGCCCCAGCGAGCGCCAGCCCAAAGCTGGGCGACTCGAATCCAACAGGTGTTGTCCTCGTCCTCGATGCCTTCCTTGCCGCGGCTCTCGGGGTGCCGGGGTCCGATCCGTTCCCAATGAAAGCGAACCCGGATCCGACCGAATGGATCCGTGACGATCTCCTCCGGCTCCGGATCTGCATTCTTGTTCTCGCCGACGACGACCGCGGTCTGGGGACCAACGATCGCAGGCTTGACATTCACGCGTCTGGGCCGAAATTGCTCGGTCGTCGGCAAGAGACTGTACGTCGCCGTGTATGGCGCCTCGTCGCCGCCCCCGCCACCGGAGCGTTCTTCGGGCATGCGCAGCTCGTAGTGGGCGCTCGTGACGAGGTACTTGATCGGCGCGTCGCTTTCCGGCGGATTGGGCACCGTAACGAGCTGCCCAACGCCGAGGTCCCAGGGGTTGCCTTCGACCACGATCGACTGACTTGCCTCGTGAAGCTCGTCAAGCCGCAGGGTCGCGATGGCCTCTCCTCGGCTCTGCTCGCGATACCGGGCAGGGTAGTCGAAGAGTTCGCCGACGGAGACTCGCTCCTGTTTGGGGTCGGCGTTGCGCACGGCCAGAAGGTCGGCGCGGGCCTTTTCGTAGTCGTAGTCATGTACGCTGTAGCTCTGCAACTGGACATCTTGCGAGCCCTTCCAGCTCTCGAAGTGCGAACGCAACTCGCGGGCGTTCGAGGTCGGCGGGATGTACGGCACTTCTGCGCACGTGGGCGACGGCTCGTGGGCACTGATGCCATCGGCGAGCACGAGCGTGTGCTGCGCGGCCTCGTGTTTGAAGAAGAAGTAGGCGCCTTCCTCCTGGAGCAAGCGGCAGATCAAGTTCAGGTCGGATTCGCGATACTGAACCAGAAACTCGTGCGTGGGGTAGGTCGACGCGAGGGCGGACTCGGCGAAGAGCGCATTGTTGTACTTCCTGAAGATGAGCTTCACGATGTCGATCGCCGACTTCTTGTTGAAGATGCGGCAATCAGTCGTGAAGTTTAGGAACCAAACCCACGGATGCACCGTGGCCCGATAAATCGCGTTCTCGTGCCGCTTGCCGCGGTAGCTCCAAGAGGTGACGTGCCCGTTGAAGTAGCGAAGACCAGCGTCGTTCGGGAGCAGAAGGTTGACGGTCAGCTTCTTGCCGAGCACATCTTTGGCCTTGATGTTGTCGACCGGGCTCTCCAGCTCCATGCGGTACTCGAACATGCCGGCCAAATGCCCACCCAGCATTTCGTCTCCGCTCATCCAGCGCAAGTTCAGCGGGGCGCCCGCCAGATCGCTTACGGTGATGATGTCATCCATGGAAAAGCTCTCCTAGTCTCGTTGTCG
>CAZTTW010000725.1:0-3106 GCA_964616265.1 uncultured Myxococcales bacterium
GCTGGCGCTCGCCGAGATCGAGGAAGACGCGCACCGCCTCGGGCACGTCGCCGGCGCGGGAAAAGCAAATCGCGGCTTTCAGCAGCACGCCTTTGCGCTCGGCTGCCGAGCGACTGGCTGCCACACGCAGCAGTGTCTGCGCCGCTTGCGCAAACTCACCGCCGCAAAGATAGGCGCGGGCCGCTTCGTCGGATTCGCCGGCGCGGGCGAAGGCGTCGCCCGCCGCTCTCCAGTCGCTGCGTTTCTCCGCTGCGCGTGCCTCCGCGAGCGCTCGTTTGCGATCGTCATCCATGGTGGCTCATTGCTCTGTTCTCATTGCTCGCTCTCATTGCTCTTCGGGCAACTCGGCGGCCATGCGCTTGAGCACGTCGGGATAGTTGGCGACTCGCAGCCCCTCTTCGAGGGTGATGAGACCGTCGCGCACGTACTGGAAGAGGCAGGTGTCGAGGCTTTGCATGCCGCTGCCCGGATCGGCCGTTTGTAAATAGGCGTCGATTTGGTAGCACTTGTTTTCGCGGATGAGGTTCGAGATGCCCACCGTCTGAAGCATGACCTCCAGGGCTGCCACGCGTCCTTCGCCGCTCGCGCGCTTGACCAGGATTTGCGCCAAAACACCGCGCAACATGACCGAGACCACGCCGCGGATCTGTTCGCGCGACTCTTCGGAAAAGACGTCGATAATGCGGTCGGCGGCTTTCGAAGCCGAATTCGTGTGCAGGGTGCCGAACACCAGCACGCCGGTCTCCGCCGCTTGCAGCGCGACCTGAATCGTTTCGAGGTCGCGCATTTCGCCGGCGACCACGATGTCCGGGGACTCGCGCAGGCTCGAGCGCAGGGCCGTGGCGAAGCTTTCCACGTGGCGGCCAACTTGCCGCTGCGTGATCACGCTCTGAATCGGCGTGTGCACGTATTCGATGGGATCTTCGATGGTGATGATGTGGCGGGTGCTGGTCTTGTTGATTTCGTGAATCAGCGCCGCCATCGTCGTGGTCTTGCCCGATCCGGTCGGTCCAGTGATGAGTACGAGCCCGTTCTGCAGCTCGGTCAGCTTCCCCGCGACCTTGGGCAGATTCAGCTCTTCGATGGTCGGCAGCCGATTCGGGACAATGCGAAAGACCGAGCCGATGCCACGCGCTTGGCGGAACATGTTGGCGCGAAAACGCGCGACGCCTTCGATTTCGTAGATGAAGTCGATTTCCTGCTCGCGCTCGAAGAGTTCGCGCTGCTCGGGGGTGAGAATCTCGAGCAGAAATCGTTGCGTATCCGATTCGCTCAATTGTCGAAAGTCGAGCGGCACCAATTCCCCGTCGTGGCGAATGAGCGGCGCCACGCCGGCGTGGAAGTGCAGGTCGCTGGCGTGCTGCTCGACCACCAAACGAAGAAACGAATCTAGGCGGGCCACGCGCGTCCCTCGTGCCTCATGATGCTTTTTCCTCGGCCTTGGCGATGGTCTGGGCGGCCTTTGCGTCGGCCAAGATGGCCGCACCCTCGGGTCCCGCGATGACCTGTTCGAAATTCTTCTTGTTGGCAGCTTTCATGTACGCCTCTTCGGCGGAGATGAGCCCGGCTCGGTAGAGCCGTTCGAGATCGGAATCCATGGACTGCATGCCGGCCTCGCGCTGGGTGGCGATGACGGACGGAATCTGGAACGTCTTGCCCTTACGAATGAGGTTGGCCACCGCCTCGTTGTTGACCATGACCTCGACGGCGAGCACGCGGCCTTGGCTGTCCTTGCGGCGAAGCAGGTACTGGCACATGACGGCGCGTAGCGTGTCTGCCAAGAGCGCGCGCACCTGCGGTTGCTGCGCGCCCGGGAAGACGTTGATCATGCGGTCGATACTAGTGTCGACCGATACCGTGTGCACTGTACCGAGGACGAGGTGTCCGGTCTCCGACGCGGTCAGCGCGAAGCGGACGGTGTCGAGGTCGCGCATCTCGCCGACCAGGATGACGTCTGGATCTTGGCGCAAGGTCGCGCGCAAGGCGCCCGAAAAGCTGAGCGTGTGCGTACCCAGCTCGCGCTGATTGATGAGGCACTTTTTCTGCTGGTGCAAAACTTCGATGGGATCTTCCAGCGTGACCACGTGGCGGGAGGACGTGCGGTTGATGTGATCGATGATGCCGGCCAGGGTCGTCGATTTACCCGAGCCGGTCGGCCCGCCGACCAGGACGAGCCCGTTCTTGAGCTCGGCAAAGCTCGTCGCGATGGCGGGCAAGCCCAATTCCTCCAGCACCGGGATCTTGTCCTTGATGATGCGGAACACGGCCGACAGGCCCGGCAGTTGGTGGAACACGTTCGCGCGAAAGCGCAACGACTCGGATTTCACGTCGATGGAAAAATCCACGTCGCGGAGCGCGTTCAGCTCGGCGAGCTGCTGCTCGGTAAGGCTGGGCCCAAGCGTGCTCCGTACTTCGTCCGCGGTAAACACGTGCGAGCTGAGCGGCATGACCTTGCCCATCTTTTTGACGTAGGGTCGCATCCCCGACGCCAAGATCAGATCGTCGCCCTCGGCTTCCGCCAGCGCGACCAACAATCGTTCGAGAAGCGACAGCGCCGCCCGGTTTTGTCCGCCGGTGGGTTGCTTCGAGGTGACATTCCAGCGCATGAGCAGAGCGCGGGCCGCATTGCGCACGCGATGGTCTCCGTCCTGCGCGAGCGGAAGCACGGCCGGTGCTTGGCCTGGCTCGTCCAGCTCGGCCAGGCAGGCAAGAATCGCGAGCTTGAGATCGGTGTCCGCGTCGGCGTCGGCCAGCAAGGCTGCCACGTAGGGCGCCGCTTCGCCGGCGCGCAATGCTTGGAGCGATTCGAGGCAGGCTCGGCGAAGGTCGGGTTCGCGATTGAGCAGATCGATGACGTACGGCACGGCCTCGCGCATGCCGATGGCGCCGACGGCCTCCAGCGCTCGCTCGCGTACCCACCAGTCGCCGTCGTTTTGTGCCGCTCGCACCAGCGCACCCAGTGACGCTGGATCCTTCAGCCGCACGAGCGCGTCGGCGGCATAGCGGCGCACGATGTCCGAGGCATCCTCGAGATAGGCGACGAGATGTCGCGTGAGCTGCTTGCCCGCCATGGCGACCAAGGCGTCCATCACCCGCTCGCGCACCC
>CAZTTW010000726.1:0-3102 GCA_964616265.1 uncultured Myxococcales bacterium
CTTTCGTGAGAAAACTTGATGGCATTCGAGATCAAATTGCTGAACACGTGGTTCGCCAAGATGCGCGGGTCGGCCATCACGAAGCGATTGTCCGCCCGTAGCTCTGGGAAGACGATGCGGATATCCCGCTGCCGCAAGCGCTCCGCGAACAGGACCTCCGCCGTCTTGAACACCGCTTGCAAATCCACGCGCTTGGGCTCGAACTTGACGAGTCCCTGCTCCACCGACTCCATCATCCGCACGCTGCCGATGATTTCGCCGATGTTGCCGCACGCGTAGTCCATGCGCCCCCACGTTTCGTCCCCGGCAAGAGCACTCCTGCTCCGCCGGCGAGCCAGCTCGATCTCTCCCCGCAAGACCGTCAGTGCGTTCGCAATGTCATGCGAGACGATGCTGAGCAGCCGCTGTTTTTCGCGCATGGAGTGCTCGACACGGTCCTTCTCGGCAGTCATCAATCGCAAAAGCTCGTCCTTGGCAGCGCGTTCGCGTTGGTATTCGCCGTACACGCGATGCACGAAGAAGGCGAGCAGGAGCAAGCACAAGAGAAGGGTAAGGACGACGTCGGCAAAGCGCTCTCTTGCGTCGGCGTAGGGCAATAGGATCGACGGAAACCGATACTCGATGAAACAGAGCGCGGCGACCGTGGCGAGAACTGCGGCGACGGCGATGGCCTTCCTTATCCCGCCGAAGAAAACGACGGCGTAGGTAACGATGAGGAAGAAATAGAACGCAATCGTTCCACCGGTGCCCGCCTCGGTGATCCAGCTGGCAGCGAGGAGGATCAGAATGAAAAGGAAAAAGGGCGTTACCATGCGGCGCCACTGGCGCATCGTCCGCAAGAGCCAGAATCCCACGAGGCTCGCCAGCGTGCAGACGATGGCAGGTACCATCATGCGTACCGCCATGCCGAGCGCCAGCGTCTGAATGAGGGCGACGACCCCACTTATCAGCGTGACCAGCATCACCCCCGCGAACAGTCGTCGCTCTAGCTCGACGGTTGCCGGATCGCCAAAGACCTTCGCGGAAAGCGCATGGGATCTCGACATTCCACGCGAGGGCTTCGGCGCATCCGCAGAGAATTCCGTCTTGTTCGCCACGTCTTGCACGCGTCTTCAGTCTCGCAAGCACTCTGCGCGTAGGAGAGGCGATGGCGCGCCGGTCACGATAATCCACAATTGGTGCGCGGCGCGCGTGGCGGCGATGTGCAACAAATGGCGGGACTCGTCGTCGGTGCCGTAGCTGCTGCTATTTACGTCGACAAGGATCACGTAGTCGAACTCGAGTCCCTTCACCTGACGAACATCGGTCACGTCGATGCCTGGGCGAAAGGAAAACTCCTGGGCGCGAATGCGCCGCAAGGTGGGAACCTCCGAGCGGCGCAGGCCTTCGTAGTAGCGGTCGGCCTGTTCTCCGTGGCGCGCCAGCACCGCCACCGTGGCGCGCGGCTCGCGCACGCAGAGATCGCGCAACGCCTCGGCGAGAAAGCCCACCGCCGCGCCGGCCGCCGAGAAACGAAATGCCTCGACCGGCGCGCCTGAGCGCTTGGCTTCCGCGGGCACGTCCATGGGCAACGGTCCCATCACATGCCGAGCCAGCGCAAGGATTTCTCGCGTCGACCGGTAGGCGATACGCAAAGGTTCGACCGCCACGTGCGCAAGTCCCAGATGTCCAAGCACCGCGCGCCAGTCGCCAAAGCCATTGTCCAGGAAGAGGCGCTGGGCCGTGTCGCCCGCCAGGGTGATCGAAGGAACCCGACCCACATCGTTCGGCGTCGCGCGGCCGATGAGCGCCGCGAGCTTCATGGGCGACAGATCCTGCGCCTCATCCACGAACAGGTGGCAAAGCGGGCGATCTGCCTTGCGCAGCAACTGGTTGGCGCGCACGAGCATCGCCAAGTCGTCGGTGTCGAGGATTGGCAGGTCGTCTTCGGTGCGCTGGCCGTCGATACCGATTTAGCCGCGCACGTTTTCGTAATCATCGATTTCGTCGCGCTCGACTTCCACCCGGCGCACGTGCTCTGGCAAATCCGCGTCGACGGATTTCTTTCGACCATCGCCTTGACCGAGCGACGTCCAGGTCTTGATGTCTTCCAGCTCTTCGTGCGCCGCCTTCGCTGCCGCGCGCTTCTTTTGCGGCGACGGCGCTTTTGCTTCCGGCGGCAGCTCGCGCGGATCGCGGCTGACGATAGCCGCGACCCGGGTGACACAAATACGGTGGGCCTCGTCGATGTCCGCCTCCGAGACGCACATCTCGGGATCGTCGCGCATGAGTGACATCAGCAGCTGACGGTCGGTGAGGAGATCGGCCCAAAGCTCGACGACCGCACCCATGCTTCGCTTGCCTCGCCGCGCCCGCGCCCGCTGTTCGAGCTCGTGCAGAAGCGCCGGATGGCTTTTCACATGGGTCACCGCAGGCACGACCTCGTCGGTCACCGTGGCCCGTAGCCAAGGAATGGCCCGCTCCAATTCCTTGTGCGCCCATTCGTTGAAGGTCAGGACGCGCACACCCGCCACGCCCAAGGCCGGCAAAACTTGGCCGATGTACGCGGCCAAGGCCGTTCCTTGCGTAACCACAATCATGCGTTTGGCAGGAAACCGCTCGGGATACGAATAGCTCAGGTAGGCAAGACGGTGCAGACCGATCGTCGTCTTGCCGCTGCCCGCGCCTCCCTGAATGACCACCACGCCCGAGTGGGGCGCGGTCATGATTTCGAACTGACGCTCGTCGATGAGCGCCGCAATTTCCGGCAGGTGGCGATCGAGGCGCTGCGCTTCCTCGGGCGAGGCGCCAAGCGTGCCCCGCCGCGGAGCCGGCCGCGCGGCCGACTGCTGGCCGCCCGCCAGCTCGCGCACCGGCACGTCGGTGCGACGCCAAGCCGACCGTCCGTCGGGCGCCTTGTGCTTCACCCAAATGCCTTGCGGACACGCCACCCGCAAAAGCTGGCCGCCTTCGATGGTCAGGGTTCGCCGGGCAACAATTTCGCCTTCCACCTCGCGGTCGCCGAAAGTCTCTTCGTAGTCGCTGCCTTCGCCGTAACAATAGTAAAGCTGGCTCACCGGCGCGTTTCGCCAGTCGACGATGTTCACGCGCGCCTTGGCATCC
>CAZTTW010000727.1:0-3102 GCA_964616265.1 uncultured Myxococcales bacterium
TATCTCCGAGAACTGCGACACGCACGAGGCGTGGAGAATCCGGGAGTGGATGGCCAAGCGGCCTCGATTCCACACTGTACCCCGCGCCGACGGCCATCAAGGCCAACATCGCGCGGTTAGCGATGCCGACATCCCCAGGGTTTCGGTGACGCCTGGGCGCGCCTCTTCATGGAAACAGCCCATTCCGAACAGCATCCTCTGTGTGATCGAAATCGCCGTGTGAAGATCTTGATTCTGGCTTGTTGCTCGATACTATGGCCTGCGATGTTACGTTCGAACAGCCGACTGCATCTCGATCTCGGGACCGCGGGAGTGGCTTTCCTCGAGCACGCCGCGGCGTCGATCGAAAGGATTCTTCCACATGTTTCCGTCTCTTCTTGGACGGAGGGTAACTGGGCTGAACCGGGCGGGTTCTGGACCGGCACGGACCGGAAGGCGCTAAACGTCAGAATTGCCTGCGGCAAGAAGGCTGACGGCCGCACATTGTCGGCGACGGTACGCCGAAGGCGAGTCGCGGTCGGGACGAATACAGGGCGACAGACTCTCGACGTGAGAGAGCACGACATTTGCAACAGAATCGCGCGCCGCTCGTCCGCGGTGATCGGGACTGCCGCTTCCAACGAATCGGCACTTTCGCTCACTGCGATTCGCGAAGCGTTCGACGAGCAGATAGTTGCTGAACACCTGAAGCACCATCACAACGTAGAGTTGCATTTCGATGAGGTTTTGAAGGCATTTCACCAACTGTCCGAGCAGACCTATGAGAACAAGGCTCTGACATTTGGGTGTATCGTCGATCCGTCCCGACATCGGGTTTCAGGTGGCGCGGTCTTTCCTGCCGATCTCCTTAGTTCCAAGAACAAGAAGAAGTACAAAGCTCTCTCGGATGGTTTTCGTACGGCCTATCACGTGTCGTCAGACGGTGCTCTCGTAGATTTCGTCGATCTTAGAGCCTTCACTAGGTTTGGTGTTCTCTCCTCAGTGCATATGTTTCCAGAATGGGCGGAAGATCTCGCTGCGGCCAGCAGGGATGGTCGGTGCGGGCTTTGTCTTAGCAGACAGGGTGACATTCTAGTTTTCGAAGAAGGAAGTCTTCGATTCACCTATCGCTACGGCCGATGGCAGTACTGGAATCACGCGCACCTGGTGACCTTGCTTAGGGACAGGGCGAGAACCCGGCATGTGGTGCCAGCATCGCTTGGAAAGGTGGTCGCGAGCATCTACCGAGCTGCTATCGACGTCTCCTTCCGTCGAAGCGGTGGTTTGTTTGTCATACTACGCAACCGTAAGAGTGGACCGTCTGTTCTCCGCAAGGGCGATGCGATTGGAAGCCCCGCTCGGGGACACGTCGACGTTCAGTTCGATGCGATCCTCGAGAAACACACGATCCAAACGCTACCCCGAGCGGTCGCGGCAGAGATAGCAGCACTCGATGGAGCTGTGGTGCTGGACAATTCTGGTCGAGTCCTTGCGTTTGGTGCAGTTCTCGAACCGAAGAAGCACGGAAAGCTCCAAGGAACCGAAGGCAGCAGAACCAAGGCCGCAATTGGGGCGTCGAAGTATGGTGTTGCAGTGAAGGTGAGTTCCGATGGGGAAATCACTGTCTATCACAATGGGACAGAATTCATTCGAATCTGATACCTGGCGTGCGGCTTCGATTCGCCGATGATGGCCGGGGCATGGTCAAATAGTGAGCTCAACCATGGAATCTACCAAGCGCTCGAAGATCTGCGCTCCTTGTTCAGACTTGGAGGATGACGCGAGGAAATCATGTGCTGACGGCGCGCCCTGAACTGGGCGCTGAGGGCAACGCCCGGTCAGGCCTGGCGCGTTGGAGAAGCAGTATCCGCAACACCATAGTTCGCCGCCATCTGCTTCGTCGCCTCGCGCACTTTGTCAACCAGGGCCTGCGGTTCGAGGACAACCGCATCGGCACCAAAACCGAGGATCCACGCTGTTAGCTCCCAGCAGACTCGGACTGTCAGAGTGACGATGATTCCTTCGGGGACTTCTTCGATGTGTTGGGAAGAATGCCACTTGTGGGTGTGACAGTGGATTCTCCACCTGCCGCTAAGGAGGACTCGTACGCGCACTGGTGCGGGTGAGTCGCTAATGAAGATCCCGAAGCTATCGCGGAAAAGTTGCTTGGGATCATAGACCGCACGGTCTGGATATTCAAAAGACGCACTCGCGACATCGACAGACTTGATTCTCGACAACCGATAGGGATACAGGGGCCCCCCCGCCGTACTACCAATCACGTATATCTGGTGATCGTAAATCGCCATTGAGAGCGGTTGTAGTCGCACAATTGCCGACGTTCCGTCGAAGTGGAGATATTCGACGTTGACATATCGGCTGCGTAGGACGGCATCAATGAGGTCGTCGAGAAGTCCTGATGACTTCGGTAGCGATGATTCCCCACCTCGCGCGAGAAAGAGAAATTTCCTATTCACGTGCTTGAAATCTGCGCCTCGGTGGGCGTGGCCGGTGACGTACGCCAAGGCATCCCGAACACCACGCTCATAGTTTGATCCGGAGAAGAGCTCGGCTAGTCCTGAGGCCCAGCATGCTGCCACTGCCGAAGGATATGAGGGACGTGGTGCAACCTCCCGGAAATCGAACCTGATCGCGAGTTTCCTTCCCCTTCGGTCGGGGACAACGCCCGGAACCCTTTGAAGATGGCGAATGTATCGGTCAGCGGCCGCCACTTTGATGCGTAGGCGATTTGCGATCGTATGACGATCGTGAATCGTCCCGCCAATAACCTCCGCTAGGAGCACCGAAGTGTTGAAAATTACACCAGAATTACTCGCCATCGTGTACCAATAAGTATTTATAGTACCGTAATTCGATCTCTCAAATAAATTCGCATGGCGTCGACTTGCCGCTCGAATCAGACTTCTTGAGCTTTATGAGGAACACACCTGCTTTTCGAGCCGACGATTTGAATCTGCCCAAAGGGATCCAGCGCACCTATCAGCTGCCAGACACTGAACTTGGCTTGCTGTGGAACTCGATCATCGTTGACGATTCGATCAAATCTCAGGGCGTTGATCCCATCCTGACGTAAAAGATCGAGAGATATGAATCGTCGGGAAT
>CAZTTW010000728.1:0-3100 GCA_964616265.1 uncultured Myxococcales bacterium
TGCGCATGCTGAACAATCTGCGCGCTATTTACGAATTGCGCGGCGATCAAGATCGACTGCGCTTCGTTCTCGAATGCATGGCGCTCATCAGCCCGTCGGAAGAAGTGCAGCGGCGGCTGGATTCGGTCGTGCACGCCGTGGCGCTGGCGCCACGGCTCAGTGTGAACTGAGCCACCGGAGTTTCTTTCCCTCGCCTCGATCTCGTGCGCTCGTCCGTTCATCGGTAAGATGGCTGGGCTTATGCGCATCCCCGTGGCTCTCTTGGTGCTTGCTCTTTCGGCCTACTCGGCGCGTGCGGAGGCAAGCGATGCTGCGCCTGCCGCGGCTCCCGCAGAAATGCCCGAGCTACCGCCCGATCCTTCCTTCGAGCCGAGCTATTCCCTGCAAAGCATCGAGGTGCGCGGCAATCGCAAGACCGCCACCTCGCTGATCGTCCGCGAGGTCGGCTTGCGCGTGGGCGATGTGGTCACCGCCAACGATGCGCGCGTGGCGTTGGCACGACTGCGCCTTCTGGCCCTCGGCTATTTCCTGGATGCGCACCTCTCGCTCGTCAGGGGCAGCGCGCGCGGCCAGGCCAACCTGATCGTCGAGGTGGAAGAGCGCGGAACCATCATCCTCGACGCCATCTACCTCGGGACCAGCGACGCCACTGCGGTATGGGGCGGACTTGCCGCTACCGAGCGCAACCTGCTCGGGCGCGGGCTCTCTCTCGGCGGCGGCTTTGTGGGATCCACGCGCCCCGACGTCCCGCACGCCGAGCCTGGCGTTGCAGGCGCCCTACGCGTGGCCGGTCCACCGGCATTCTTCTCGGGACGGCTGGCGCTGCAGGCAAGCGTGAATGCCTCCCGGGGCAGCGAGTTCTTCCGCGCCCAAGGCGATGACAGCAGCGCCAATCCGCAGGACTTCGTCGCCGCCAATGTGCGCCGCTTGGGCGGCACGCTCGGTGTTGGCCGTGCCTTGTCGCGCGCGTTCTTCCTTCTCGGCGAAGCGCGCTTCGAATCCATTCGCGCGGACCTGCCCGCCGAACGAACACGCGTATTCGCCGACGGCAGCAGCACCGCCATTCCCTTCTTCGTTCGCGAGGGCGCAAGCCACGAAGGTACGCTCGGCCTGACGCTGGACTTCGACACACGTACCGATCCGGTGCTTCCCCGCGGCGGCCACCACATTGCGCTTTCCGTCGAGGCGGCCACCACCGCAGCGGCGTCCAGCTACGGTTTCGTCAAAGGCGTCGCCCAGTCATCGAGCTATTTCCCGTTGCGCTCGGGTCATATCATCGGTGTCCACGGCTTTCTCGGCGGTATCGCTGGCGACGCGCCCTATTTCGACCGCTTTTTTGTCGACGATCTGAACACGCTTTTGCCGCCGCGTTCGCTCGGACTCAACTTTTCGACTCAGCCGTCGCACAACCTGCTTGGCACCGAGATCGCGTCCCACCGCTACGACAACCTGGCCGGTCGCTTGCTGGTGGAATACGCGATTCCCGTCTGGAGTCGCCATGGACTTCTTTACCGCGGCGATGCGTTCGCGGCGTTCGGCATTTTCGCGGTCTCGAACGTCGACGATCTCGAACATCGCGCGTTTGGCAAAGCCGTCGCATCGGATCTCACCGCCGATCTCGGTCTTCGCCTCGACACGATCATCGGCATTTTCACTCTCTCGGTGGGCAACGCCGTCGGACGGATTCCTTTCTGATGCGGAGTTTTCTGCGTTCCTGCGCTGTTGCGCTGGCGGTGCTGCTGGTCAGCGGGCACGCGCAAGCCGAGGGTGCTCCTTCGGTGCGCACGGTCGGCGTCGCTCGCAAAGACAACCAGCTGGTGGTTAGCGTCGGCTTGCCGGATCTGTTTGGTCCCCGCGACGTCGAGCGCTTGCTTTCCGGCTTTTCCACGCGTGTTCTGATTCGCGTGGCCCTGCTGCGCGATGGTTCTTCCGAGCCGGTGGCGACTGCCACGCGGCTTGCGGAAATCGTCTTCGACCTGTGGGACGAAAAGCTACGCGTGCGCCTATCTGCCGGCAAGGCCAGGGCAAGCGAGACGCTGGTCGTGCCCACGGCCAAAGCTGCAGTCGACGCGGCGACATCGCTGACCGATTTTGTCATCGCCGATGCGGACACCTTGGATACGCGCTCGCCCTATCACCTGAGCGTTCGCGCGGATCTCAACCCGATCTCCGACGAGCTGGTTACCAACGTTCGCCGCTGGCTCTCCCATCCGAGCGGGCATGGCCGTGCCGGGTCGGCCGACAGCTTCTTCGGGTCGTTCGTCAGCGTGTTCGTCAATCCGCGCATCGATGACAGCGAACGAGTGCTGCAAATCACGTCCCAGTCGTTCCTGCTTCCCGAGGGCAGGGCACCATGAGCTGGCCAGGGCGGTTTGCGCTCAAGATGCTGGCGCAGATGCTGGTCGTGGCGCTGCTCTCGGCGGTGCTGTCCACCTACGCGTTCTATTACGTCGCCCACCGCTTTGCGGATTTCTCCATCGACCAATCCGAGCGGGTCGCCGCGGCGTCGAGTCGGGCAGCCGAGATCTTTCGTGCCTACTTCGCGAATCGCAAGGAAGAGTTCCGTCGTCGCGCGGGCATTATCGCGGCGTTGCCCATCGAAAGCATGGCCAGCTTGGCTGCGACCGAAGGTCTTCTGCGCGCGCGCTTGCTCGATGGTGACCAAGAAGATGAAGAGATCGATGCGTGGGAGGCCGATCCTGCCGTCCTGGCGCGCTCGCGTGAGGCGCCGCCCGTCGTGGTGGCGGTTCCCGGGTCGGCGACCCGCGTGCTCGAGCTGACTTTCGGTATTCCGCTCGACATGTACGAAAATTTTCTTTCGCTCCGTGAAGCCATCGACAACGAGCAGCAGCTCGATCGGGTGTACGACCTCATCATTCCGCGCTTTCTCCGTCAGTACGCCCTCTTGGTGCTGGCCATGTTGGCGGTGGTGCCGCTTCTCGGTTGGTTCTTTGCGCACCGGGTGACCAAGCGAGTGGCGCGTTTGCACGAGGCCGCTCGTCGCGTCGGCGCGGGCGATCTCCGGGTTCGCATCGAGCCCAAGGGAAAGGACGAGCTCGCGCAGCTTGGTCGTGCCTTCAACGGCATGGTCGCCGAGCTT
>CAZTTW010000729.1:0-3098 GCA_964616265.1 uncultured Myxococcales bacterium
GCCATGCTCGATGAGCTGCGCAGCATGGACCACCTGCCGCGCCGATTGCGCAATCGCACCGACGACATGGCGAAGGCCAAGCGCAAGCTGGAGGAAGAGCTGGGGCGCGAGGCCACGGTCGACGAAATTGCCAAAGAGCTCGACCTCGACATCGACGAGGTCGCGGGCATCGCCCAGCTCATGGAACCACATCTGCCGCTCGATTCCGTTCTTCATCGGGTGACGTCCTCGGACGATTGCGACGCCAAGCTGGAGCGTGCAGAAACGGTGAAACAGCTCACGCGCGCGATAGAGGCGTTGCCAGAACGACTGCGCATGGTGCTTGCGCTCCACTACGACGAGGATCTCACCTACCGCGAGATCGCCCGCCTTCTCCAGGTGAGCGAGCCGCGCGTCTGTCAGCTGCACGGCGACGCCCTCAAGAAGCTGCGCGAAGAAATGCAAGGCGAGTAGCGCGCCTTCCGCCGAACGAGGTCCTTTCCGTGCGCTGGAAATCCGAGGTCTCGCAACCGTCTACTTGAAGATTCGGACGGATGGCAGAAGCTTGCCGAACTGGATCAAGGCTGCCGTCATCTGATCTGCCTTGAGACCGAGATCCTTGAACACGGCCTCGGCCGGATCGAGGACGCGCCGGTTCGGCACGCCAACGCCCATGTTGTCCGCAAAGGCATCGGCCGCCGCGACCAGATTCGCCGAGTAGTGATGACCCCCGAGCTTGTAGTCATGATGGTGCGCGGCTGCCTCGACCGTGCTGGCCGGTAGCTTCCAAACCGTGCACACGGCGGCACCGACCTTGGTGTGGTGCGCGTGAAGGGAATCCATGATGACGCCCTGAAATACGGGTTCTTGCAGCATCTCCGCCCGCACCTTGCCCAGCTTCACGCAGCGGTCGAGGAGGATGAGATCACCGATGTCGTGCAGAAGCCCGGCGGTGAACGCCGCCTCGGTCGGCAACTTGAGCACGGTGGCGAGCAGTCGCGCCGCGAGCGCCGCGGCGGGAAAGCGCGAGGTGACCCTGCTGACATGTTCGTCGAAGCCGCGAATGCGGAACATGGTCGAGCTGGTCACGACCATCATGACGATGTCGTTCACGTTCGACAGGCCGATGCGCACGATGGCGTCGCGGACGCTGACGATGGGCATGCGCGGAGCGAACATGGGCGAATTGGAGACCGACACGATTTGCGCGCTGATGAACGGGTCGCGCGTGACCGATTTTTCGACGCGCAAGGCGTCCGTCGATGCTTGTTGACAGAGCGCCATCACGTCGGCGGCTACATCAGGCAAGCTTTGTTTGATGGCGTGCGTATCGCTGCAGACCTGCTCCGCAACAACGGCAATCTCCTGCGCGACCTGCGACGGATCCGGTACCGACGACATGCGTTCTGCTTTGCGGAAACCGAGCATCGTCCTGCTGCATGCCTTCGGCAGAAGCCCGACCGCGATTGAGCGAATCTCGCCGTTAATTTTTTCGGTGGGCGTGCCGAAAGCAAAACATGCTGCAGGCACTTGAGCGCGCTATGGCCGGGTATGAAAACCGCAGCGCCGATGTCGCAGGAGTGGCAGAGCGTATTCGCCGTGCCGGAACGGATGAGAACTTGGTTGGGGATACCGTGGCGCTCATCGTCAACCAGCGCATGGCTGAGGCGAACCTCAGCGTCGCGCGCGTCGCCGACGACATGGCCAGTTCACTGATGCACGTGATCGCATGAGTCATCAAGGCGGAGGCAAAGACCGCCGATGCGGCAACCAAGGAGAATAGCTTGATGGTCGTCGGGCAGTTGAAGCTCACGCATCTCAAAGTTTCCGATGATGAGCTGGCGAACCAAATCCAGCACGCGGTTTTGGAGCAGATCGCGGCCGACAAGATCGCGCTGCCAGCCATGCCTCGGGTCGCGACGCGTGCGTTCACCCTTCTGCGCAAGCGCGACTTCAGTCTGACCGAAGTCGCGGCCGTCATCGAGACCGACCCGGTCGTCGCCGCACGTCTCGTGCATTTGGCGAACAGCGTGGCGTTTGCGACGTACTCGAAACTGGAATCGGTACTGGCCTGCGTGACTCGTTTGGGCGCGCGCGAGCTCTCGTTCTTCTTGATGGAAACGGCAGCTCGGCAGCTGGTCGAATGCCACGATCCTCGCATCGCGCAGATTTGCGACGGGCTGTGGGAACATTCGCTCTCCGTCGCGATTCTGTCGCACGACTTGGTGGCAGCCTTGCCCGGTCTCGATGCAGAGGCCGGCTATCTAGCGGGTCTCTTGCATGACATTGGCCGGCCGGTGGTTGCAGAAATGCTTCTCGACGCCGAGGCGCGATTGCTGGGCAAGCGCGTGGACCGCTGGATCATGCCGTCCAAGTGGCTTGGCATCATCGTGCAATGCGAGCGCACGGTTGGTCTCGCCGTGACTCGTGCGTGGACTTTGCCCGAGCCCGTGGTCGACGCCGTCGGCCTTTGCGACCAGTACGACAGCGAGCGCCCGTTCCGCTTGGCCAACGTGGTTCGCTTGGCGAACGCGCTGGCCGCTGTTGCCGGGCACGACCTCACGGTTCGACCAGCGGAGGAAAACGCGGCGATTGTCGAGGATGGGAGCACCTTGCTAGGCCTGGATGCGGCCACCGTTGCTGGCGTCCTGAAGGCCCTTCCCGGACGACTTGCCGGACGAATGGCGTAGCGGCAGGTTCTCGGGTCCGCGCACGCTGCGCCCGCCCGAGCCGAGAACTTAAGACGCGCCTAGTACGCGACGGCGGCACGCAGGAGCATGGCAATCTCGTCCATGCCCTTCTGCTCGGCTTGCGCTTCGGCTCGGGCCGCTTCCACCCGCCTCGTCTCGACGGCCTTGCGAAGTGCCTCGGCACGAGAGTGGGCGCCAAGGTAGCGCGTCCGACTTTGCGCCAGCCCGTCGGATGCGTGGGCTACCACTTTCTCCGCTTGTCGCGCTTCTTGCAGCGCTCGGATATGTGCCGTCTCGACCATCGTCCAATGCGCAGCGCTTGCACTCGAGCGATCATCCATGCGCGCTTTCGCCCGCGCCGCCGACAAGGCATCGGTCGCAGCGGCGACCGTCCTTTGGGCATCGGCCATGGCCTGCCGGGCGCGGTCT
>CAZTTW010000730.1:0-3097 GCA_964616265.1 uncultured Myxococcales bacterium
CGTTTCCATTGCGCACAGGCGCCTTGGTCGAACCCGGTGGAGCTTCGAAGCGGGGCAATTTCATGTCGCGGTGGTCGGCACGCGCTTCCGGCTCGAATTTCGGCCCCAAAGCCAGCAATTCAAGTTGGACATGCGAGAGGGACGGGTCGTCGTTTCCGGAGGTTGCTTGACGACGCCAACCGCGGTGACGGAAGGTGGCACGCTGGATTTGTCGTGCCAGCCCGCAGCCGCGCTCGCCACTCCGTCGGAAAGCCCGAAGGTGGCTACCGCTCGTGCCGACGAGCTAGGCCCTTTCGAGGCGTCCGCGAAAGCCGATAGGGGCCGACCTGCCCACGCCGGCGCGCCTTGGCACGACTACCTTGCGTCCGGACGACTCGAGGACGGCCTACGTTCTGCCGAGCGAGTGGGCTACGACCGCGTCTGCCAGACTGCAACCTCCAAGGAGTTGCTGGCGCTTGCCGATGCGGCGCGTCTCTTCGGGCGCTCCCGGCGGGCCGTGGTGGCGCTGCAGACGCTTCGTCAACGCTTTGCAGGCTCATCCGATGCCGCGACCGCTGCGTTCCGACTGGGACGTATCGCGTTCGAAAAGCATCACGCCTACGGGGACGCTGCCAGCTGGTTCAACATCTATCTGCGCGAACAGCCGAGCGGCCCCCTTATGGGAGACGCGTTCGGGCGTATGATGGAGGCCCGGCAGCGGTCGGGAGATTTGACGGGTGCACGCGAGGAGGCACAACAGTACTTGCGTCGCTTCCCCCAGGGGCCATACGCTTCTGAAGCGCAAGGCATCCTGTCTCAGTGAGCATCCTCCCAGCCTCCACTTCACTCGAACGCCCAGCCATTCGCACCGCCACCCTTGGCGTCTTGCTGATTGGCCTGGCGGAGCTTTGTCTTGCCCCAGCCAAGGCCGAGTCCGCTACGCTGGCCCAAGCGACGCAAGTAACGCCAGCGACGCCAGCAACGCCAGCAACGCCAGCAACGCTCGAAGAGGCTGGGCGCCGCGTGCTGCTTCTCACCGATAAGCTCGGCGATCCTTTTATGGATCGCATTCGCGCCGAGGTCGCCGGCCTGGGCCTCGCGGTGCTCGTGCGCAGCTCCGCCGGATCGTTGGAGGACGAGGCGCGCGCAGAGCACGCGGTTGCGGCGATTCGCGTTTTGCCGTCGAGCAAAGGCGTCGAGGTGTGGATGGCGGATGAAACCTCCGGGCGCTCGCTGCTTCGGCAGCTGATCGTCGATGAACGTCCGGGCGGCCCCGACCAAGGCCTCATCGCCCTGCAAACAGCCGAGCTTCTGCGTACGAGCCTTTTCCCCAAGCAGACGAATCCCGCGGAGCCAGCGCCGCTACCTACTAGGCAGGCAGTTGCCGCCGCCAATGCGACGCCGGTGCCATCGAGAGAGAGCGAGACGGGCATTCAGGCCGGACTCGGAACGATCTATAGCTCGGGCGGCGCAGGTCCCGCCCTGCAGGGCTGGCTGTCGCTCCATCAATTCTGGAGCCCGCGCTTGGGCCTGGCGATCGATTTTTCCTTTCCGCTCGGCGGCAGCAGAGTGTCCGCCGTCGAGGGTTCGAGCCGCGTGGGTACCTACCTCGGCGGCCTCGAGTTTCTGGTTCGACGCCACCCGCGGCACAGCCTCTACGCAAACGCCGGCATCGCAGCGTCCGTAGCGTGGATCGTGAGCCGTGGCCAAGACGCGCGCGCTCCCCTCAACACCGCTTCGTCAAACGCCGTAGTCGGCGCCGCCTACCTTCGTGCCAGCGCCGGCTGGTCGGGAAGCTTCTACAAAATCGGAATCCTCGGGCTCGCCGGCGGTACCCTTGAACGCGTCGCCATCCACTTTGCCGGCAACGATGCCGCCCATTGGGGTTGGCCATTTCTAGCGGGCCTTCTCACCGCCGAAATCGACTGGCACTAGATCCTACGGCTCGAAGCGAACGTCGTCGATCCAGACATCGAACTGCGACTGCGTCGGCCAGAGGATGAAGCCGACCATCTGATCCTTCCGCATGGGCAGGAGAGGCGAGCCGGTTCCTTCCTGAGCCATGTTGGCGAACCGAACGAAGAAGCGTGTCCAGTCGCGGGTAAGCGCTACCCGAGTCCGATAATAGTCCATGCAAGCTTGCTGGCAGATATGGCCGTTCCACGCGTTGTCCATCGTGGTAACGCCCAGGGAAAGGACGAAATTAGAACCGCTCTGCCCGCTAAAGGCCGCCCAGAACGAAATCCCGCTGAACTTGCTTGCATCGTAGGGTACGGCGGTTCCGCCCGACGGCTGCTCGAAGACCGCGGTCCAGTTGGCTCCCCAGCGCGTGAAACCTTGGCCGGCAAAGTGCCCCGCGTAGCGGTCACGAGCGGCGCACAAGCCGGAAGGCTCGGCGACGAGATTTTCCGACGAGCCATCCGCGCCGAGCACCCAAAGGCCGTTGCGTCCGTCAACCGTCGCCAGCGCGTCGGTGTTGGTTTCGAAATCGTCGATGAGCTGGTTTCGCGGCTCGCTCACGTAGGCCAGCGGGCCACGCAAGGGGCGCTCAGGACAGCCAGCCTTCACCTGGATCGGATCGACGGAGGCGTCGCAGCCGGCGCCAACCAGCAGCGCCAACATCGCAAGCCAAGAGTTCGGGCTAGAACGAGCCATCCGGTTTTTGAGATTAGCGCCCTTTTCGTAATGACTTCAATCGCCAGCCACACCGGACGGGAACGATTCGATCATCCGGCCTTCGATCTGGCAGGACGCTTGAGCTTGCGCCACAGGGTCGTCGTGCTGATACCGAGGAGCGCAGCGGTGCGGCGTCGACTGCCGCCCGTCTGCCGAAGCACCTCCTTGATGTGCGCAAGGGTGAGATCCTCGAGGGTCGCATCGGCCGCGCGCGCCAGCATGGACGTGCCATGCACGATCGATGAAGGAAAGAGATCCGGTGTGAGCCGGCCATCCCGCGAAAGAACGGCGGCGTGCTCGATGGCATTTTCCAGCTCACGCACGTTGCCGGGCCACGGGTAACGCGTGAGAAAGCCGAGCGCCTCCGGGGACAGCCGCAGGCTTGGCAAATTCAACTTGGAACGAAAGCGCTCTACGAAGAAGCGCGCCAGCGGCAGGATAT
>CAZTTW010000731.1:0-3089 GCA_964616265.1 uncultured Myxococcales bacterium
ACGATGTCGCCTGTCGCACCGGCGGCGACGAGTTCATGGTCCTATTGCCGGACCTCTCGGCCGCCGATGCGGGCCAGGTGATCGCCCGCCTCAGGGCTCAGCTGGATCACAGCAATGCGGACCGCACTCTCCCGGTCAGCTTGAGCATCGGCTCGGCCAGCTGGCCCGACGTCTCTCAGAGCTGCGAGACGCTGCTCGCGCGCGCCGACGCTGCCATGTACCAGGACAAGCGCGGACGGCGAGTTCCGAGGCCGATCGAGGTCTACCGCACCGCCGCCTGACATTGCCGGGACGGGCAAGCCCACGCGCGTTCGACGTCAGCCAGTCGTGCGCTGAGCTAAATTCGCGCGCGAATCTGCCGATGTCGGTGAAGGAGGATGGCTGTCGCTCGGGACAGGCGGAAGGGGTGTGAGCCCCGCTAGAAGAGCTGCGTGTTCGTCGTCGCGGCAGGCATCGCTGTGCTCCCCATCGGGTGCGTCGACCTGACTCCGCCATGGCAGCAGGGCTTGAGGTCCTCGTTGGGCGGCGGCGGGCTGTCCGAAGCCGGCACTCCTGATCCTCTAGAGAACGGTAACGTCGATGCCGATCCGGCGGATGTCTCGTCGTTCACCCCGGCAGACCTCGGACCTGACCTTGTTTTAGCGGACACCTGGGAAGGCTCGGGCGGCGCACCAGACGTCGCACCGCCGAAGGGTGGCGAGGACGGACGTGGGACGTCGGCAGCAGATGGGAGCGGTGCCACCGGAGGCGCGGGAGGCGCATCGGGCTCGGGCGGGCAGCCTGACAGCGGAAGCGGCGCCGCCAGCGGAGGCGGCATCGGAGCCGGTGGAGCGGTTGTCTCCGGGCGAGGCGGAAGCCCGGGCGGAGGTGCGGGCGGCGGCGTTGCAGCCGGAGGAGCAGCCGGCACCACAGTCGCGGATGCAGCCGTCGACGGCGACGTGATGCCGAGCCCGCTTGCCTATTTCCCATGCGAGGCCGCAGTCCAGGGCAGCGTGCTCCCGGATACATCAGGCCATGGCAACAATGCCACTCTCGCCAGCGGATCGAGCGCGTCCGGGGCGTACGCGTTCGCCAGCGGCAAGGTGGGCGATGCTCTCGATCTGTCCACGAGCGCCAAAGGCTATGTGCTCTTGCCCCAGAACCTCCTCGCGAATGCGCGGGAAGCCACCATCGCGACCTGGGTCTACGTCAACCACAGCGTGACCAATCAGCGGGTCTTCGACTTTGGCAAGGACACGAAGGTGTACATGTACTTGACGTCAAAGCACGGGCTCAGCAAGCACGTCGCTTTCGACATCACGGTGAACGGCTACGATACGGCCTACGAACAATCGCTCAGCGGTCCAGCCGAGCTCGCCGTCGGGGCGTGGAGTCACGTGGCCGTGGTGCTGGGGGCAGCCGGCGCTGTTCTGTACGTCAACGGGAAACAAGTGGCGGCGAGCGCGAGTGTGACCTTGCGCCCCGCCGACCTCGGCAACCTACCCAACTATTACATCGGTCGCTCGCAGTATCCGAACGATCCCTATTTCGACGGCAACATCGACGAGCTTCGCATCTACGATCGCGCTCTTTCCGCCGGCCAGATCCAAACGCTCGCGGGCTCTTGAGCGCGGTCCAGGCGACCCGACGGTTCGCTATCGATCTTCCGCCCAGCGACTCAACGTGTGGCTGACACGATCGAGGTAATCGTCGTCGCGCACGACTTCTTGGTAACCGGGGACGGCTCCAACCCAGGTTCCCAGCCGGACATTCGGTGCGTCGGTCAGGTACAGGGTCGCAAGACCCATCAGGGCGGGGCCATCCATGCCCGCGGTGGTGACGCCGAGCTGGCCGACGAGGCCGTGGGCTTGTTTCAGATGCTCGAAGAGCTGCAGTTGCGCGCGCCGCATGTCGGGTCCTTGAAAGAGCGGGTCTTTCCAGAAGAGCGTCAGATCGACGGCACCCGGCGGAATTCCACCGTCGCGGAGGGCATCACCGACCAGGACGGGCGCGAGGCCAGCGGCGCGCGATCGTCGGACGAGCTCGATGAGCTCGGGGTGCGTGGTGTTTCGGGTGGGATGGTGCTTGCCGAAGCGGATCCAGACGAGGACCTGCTTTTCCGCCGAAGCGTGGGCAAGGCGATGCGCGGCCCAGTCGGTGATCACCTGCGGGATCGGCTGGCTACCGAGAAAGGCGGCGCGCAGCTTTCGCTGCGCCGAGAGCGCGTCGTTCCGAAAAGCGCGCGCAACGATCTCGGGCAGGTGCTTGTTCGCGCGCGGGCGCGAGCGATACGGTGTCAGCCGAGAGCCGAGGCCGGCAGCGCGCAGAAATTGCTCCGCCTGCGATGTCTGCGGCTTGCCGGGCTCGATCTGAATCGCGACATTGGCGAGGACGGCCGCCGCCGCGAGGTACCAGCCTTCGCCGAAGGAAAAGCTCGGGTCGGCATGAAACGTATAGGCGTGGTTTCGCTCGTCGACGATTCGGCGTGCGTCGCGCGCCGCTGTCTCGGCCGCCTGCGCGGCCTTCCAGGCGGACTTGGTGTCGAGCTCGGAGGCCATTCGCTTCGCTTCTGCCGCGGACGCCTCGGCCACCGTGACGATCTCTTCGACCCGCTGCCAGCCGTCGTCGCAGGCTTCGCACGTCGGTGCGCGCTGGGCGCCGAGCGAGAGTTGGCCTGCGCCATGGCGCGCATCCTGTGCGCGGGCGGCGTATGCCTTCACCAACGTCGCACGAGCGCTCGCGAGCCTCTCAGGCGTGGCGTCTCCGGCGGTGGCGAGCGCGCTGCCCGCGAGCTCGATCGCGCGTGCGAGCTTGTCTCGGTGCTCGTCACGCCTTCCCGGCAAGTGTAGGGCGGGCGCCTGAGCAAACGCGTCGGCGAGAACGGCCGCGGCCGCGCGCTCGAGCGAGTGCGCATCGAAAGCCACGGAAGCGGCTGCTGTGGTCTCCACAGTCCCTTTTACCGTCCTCGTGCAAGTCAGTCGACAGGGCATTGCGGCTGCGCTGGACATCGCACCTGATTCGGCTACGATGATGCTCATGCACAGCGCTTTCCGAGTCGTTCTGGTCGTCGAGAGCGCGTGCTGGCGTTGGCGCTGATTCGGGCGTCGCCT
>CAZTTW010000732.1:0-3079 GCA_964616265.1 uncultured Myxococcales bacterium
ACACATTCTGTTCAAGGGGGGCGGGGCCAGGCGCGCGGCCAGAGGACATTGGAGGAAGCGGCAGGTTTGGAAGCATTTGCGCGATGATGAGGTGGAAAGACCAGAGCAGGCCTGACGTTCAGCGGAGAACGATTCGCTTGACGAGCTTTCACAGCGCTTTGACCCGCAGCAATTCATGCGCATTCACCGCAGCGCGATCATCAATTTGGCCTCTTTGCGCGAGCTCGTGGGCGAGGGCGATCGGCGCTACTTCGCTGTGCTCAATGATCCGGAGTCGACCCGCGTTCCGGTAAGCCGCGACCGGCTGGCGATTCTCAAGGCCATGCTAGGCATTGCCTGAACCGCGCTCAATACACTGGCCCAAGAATTGTTGTCTACGGCGGCTTCGACGAACTCGATACATTGGCCCCGCAGGAGGCCTTCAAGAATGCCACCGCCGCTCGAGGTGCCGGAACTCCTATCGCTGAGTTTCACTCGGGAGAGGCGTACAATCTACCGCAGACGAGTTCCTGGGAGTGATCATGAAGAGCTTGCCCTTATCCGTCGGCCTCCTCGTGTGCGCAGCGATGGCTAGTTGTGGTGGAGGCGGGGGAATGAAGAACGCTGGAGGCAGCGGTGGTGGCGCGAGCAACGGAGGTACCTCAGGGGCTGGAGGCACGGCCTCGGATCCGACATCAGAGCCGGCGCAGCAGGGCAACGATTCGGGCACCGTTGTCGAAGGCGGGTGCGGGTCCGGGAGTTGTGTTGCGGTGCCGACCTGTGGCGACGGAAAACGGGACTGGGACGAGCAGTGCGACGACGGCAACACGCTTTCCGGCGACGGATGCTCGAGCGAATGCAAGGTCGAGACGGGCTTTCGTTGCTCGAGGATTGGCCTGCCCTGCACAGGACTCTGCGGTGACCGCGTGATCGAAGGCGCCGAAAGCTGCGATGACGGCAACACCCGAAGTGGGGACGGCTGCTCGAACATCTGTCTCGTCGAGCCGGGCTGGGAATGCAGCGCCGGCGTCTGCTCACCGTCAGCCTCCGCCGGTGGCCGCCTGGACGGCGGAGCGCAGGTCCTGTTCTGCGGCGACGGCATCGTCTCGGGCGATGAAGAATGCGATGACGGGCCAGCGAACAGCGACGCGAGCTACGGCGGCTGCAGCAGTCAGTGCACGATTAATCGCTGTGGAGACGGCATCCTCAACGGCACGGAGGAGTGCGACTGCGGGGACAACCATGTGGGCGACATCGGTCAAGGGTGCGCGGTGCGACCGACCTCGTGGCTTCCGTCCTACTGCCTAGGCTGCTCGATGGTCCCTGACATCGGGCCGTAACAAGACGGCGGGGAGGCCTTCGATGCGTTCACTCGCCGACGTCGACGGCCTCGTAGACGCACTGGCGACCCTACGCTCGCACTGGCGGCGCTGGGGGAACGACGGGTTCGACGCGGGAGAAGTGAAGGTGGCGCGCTGGCTGTTCGTCGGGCAGCTGGCCCTGCCGGGCTCGTCCGGCCAGCGCGGTCGCCTACCGTCTGTTCGATGCATGGAACCAAGCATTGCGCCGTTCGTGGCCGCAAGCCAACTGACGAAGGCTACGGTTTCCCGTGCGCATATCCTTCGTCCGTAGATTCGTTGATCGCGTGGTCGTGGTCCGGCGGCACGAGATCATGCCTAGGGGGCACACTCTACGCGGCGGACGCCGCCCGGAATCTTACCAGCCGCGCAGGGACTTCACTTCTTTCCAGGTGCGCCGGAGCAACCACTGGTCGCCGACGGTTGGAGTCTGACTCGAGGTTGAGCCGACGATCATCAGGGAACCGCCCGTGGGCTTGTCTTGTGTCCAATCGTAGTAGTCTTGGAAGCCGAACCCGTGCCCCATCTCGTGCTCAGTAACCAGGTAGTCCTTGTCCAGCATGGGCGTGATCGTGTTGAGCGCTATGCGGAGGCCCCAGTCGCCGCCAACCGAATCAGCGCCTCCGCCAATCGAGTCGTCGATCCACATCCAGTAGTCGGTGAAGAATTGTGCACCTCCCGGACAGTTCTGTGGGTTTCGATTCCCGTTCCCATCGGCGGTGAACCACGAGCATGCATCGGGGCAGATGGGCTCGCCACTCGAGTCGGTCCCCGTGTAGACCTTGATGTTGGAACTGTCCAGGTCGGAAACCCAAGACTCGTTGCCCGCCTTCACGGCCCAGCCGGTCACACCGACGGTGATGTGGGAGTACGGGAAACAGCCGTAGCCAACCAGGATCGTAAACCAGTTGTTGAACCACCTTTCAGCGGATGGGCCGATCTGCGTCTTGAAGGTGCTGCTCGGGGCCGTGGACGCGCCCCAGCGGACGCAGAGGTTGATCTGCCCGTTGTGGGCCATGACGCTATCGAGGAGCCAGTCCTTTCGGCTCTTCACGTTGCTGCTGAGCTGGGAGCTCCAGCTCTCGTCGATCCAGGCGGACACGTTCGCCGGAGGATCTTGCCAGGTGGGAGTGCAGGGGCCACTGGTGCCTCCGCTGGCAGAGGTGCCGCCCGTGGAAACCGTGCCGCCGGCCGAGGACATGCCGCCGGTCGAGGTCATACCGCCCACGCTGGTCGAGCCACCCGTGGGAGTCGTGCCGCCGGTGTTGGACGCGCCACCGGTCGAAGTCGCACCGCCGGTCGAAGTCGCGCCGCCAGCACCGGTCCTTCCGGCAATAGTCGTGGCGCCGGTGCTTGGCGCGCCACCGGTACCGCTGCTACCGCCCGTCTGTGAGTTGCCGCCAGTGCCCGTGGCGCTCCCACCGGTGCCGGTTCTGTCGCCGGTACCTAAGGCGCCGCCGGAGTCGCGGCTGCCACCTGTCGGCGAGCTACCGGCGGTTCCTGCTCCGGAGTCGCATGCAACCAAGATCAGCAAGGTCGAGCCCGCAAGCAGCAGTTTACCGACGGATGCGTAGTTCGTGTTCATGGTGAATCTGATCGCTGGAGGAAGCGGAGGATGCTTGCTGGCGCGCTCGACAATCAAAATGTGTTGAGCATCCGTCGCCAACCATTGATCTGAATCAGTGCGTATTGGCGAATCGGATGCCTTCTCGCACCTGCACGATCGCCTGCTGAATGAAGCC
>CAZTTW010000733.1:0-3074 GCA_964616265.1 uncultured Myxococcales bacterium
GTCGGCATCCGGGCCTCTCGGTGGTCGTCCTGTCGGGTGGCGAGCCGGTTCGTTTCCAAGCCACGGCGCTTTCTCGCGGAGCGCACATCGTGGTGGGAACGCCGGGACGCGTGCTCGACCATTTGCGACGGGAGAATCTTCAGTTGGCAGGCGTCGCGATCGTGGTGCTCGACGAGGCCGATCGCATGCTCGAGATGGGCTTCCAGAAGGAAGTGGAAGCAATTCTCAAGGAAGTTCCCGCCAAACGCCAGACGCTGCTCTTCTCCGCGACCTTTCCCGGCTCCATCGAGGCGCTGAGCGCGAAGTACCAGACCAAGCCCGTGCACCTTCGAGTCGAAGCCGATCCCCAAGAGACGTCCGAGACGCGCCAGTGGCTGGTGCGGGTGAAAAGCGACGGCAAGCTGGCGGCGCTGATGAATATCCTCGATCAGCATCCGCACGAGTCAGCCCTGGTGTTCGCCAATTTCAAGTCCGTGGCTGCGAGTATTGAAACGGAATTAACGAAACGCGGACTGAGCGTCGCCAGTTTGCATGGCGACGTCGAACAATTCGATCGCGATCGGGTGATGGCGAAGTTCCGCAATGGCAGTACCCGCGTCTTGATTGCGACCGACGTGGCGGCCCGAGGCCTGGACGTGGCCAATCTCGATCTGGTCGTCAATTTCGAGTTGCCGTCGCAACCGGAGATCTACGTCCATCGCGTGGGTCGCACCGGGCGCGCGGGCAAGCCGGGGCTGGCTATTTCACTGTGCACGGAGCGCGATGGGGGCCGCATCCAAGAGATCGAGCGCTTTATCGGTGCGCCGCTTTCGCTGGCGCCGTCCAGCCCTTCGGCGACCACGCAACGGCTCGAAAAGGGCGCGCCGCCTCGCGAGGCGAAAATGGAAACCTTGCGCATCGCTGGCGGCCGGAAGGACAAGTTGCGCCCCGGCGATATCCTGGGCGCCTTGACCGGCGAGGCAGGTGGCCTTTCCGCCGCCCACGTGGGCACCATCGAAATCCACGATCGCTTTTCCTACGTCGCCGTCCGTAAGTCCGAGAGCGCCAAGGCCGTGCGCAGTCTGTCCGAGGGGCGCATCAAGGGAAGGCGATTCAAGACCACGCTGGTCCCGTAACCAGTCGATGCACCGAGATCAGGTTTGCTTGGCGAGTCGGGCTTCGATGTGGCGGCGGAGGGGCGGGAACAGGTTCAGCTCAAGCGCGTACTGGGGCGTGAAGAACTCGGCATCGACGACCTCGCGATTGTCGACCTGAAACACCGGGCGCTCGATCGTGGTGAGGTCGAAAATGAAGACCTCATCGGTCTTTCCTTCCCAGGTGTGAGTCTCTTGCCGCACGAGCTTGAGGTCTTCGGGCGTCGCCCGGATCCCGACTTCTTCGGCCAGCTCGCGCACGGCCGCCATGACCGGCGTCTCCGTTCCCTTGATGTAGCCGCCGGGGATGCAGTAGTAAGAAACGTAGGAATTCCTGACCAGCAAGACCTCACCGTTTTGCCAAATTGCGACCAGCGCACCCCGGGTCTTGGGGCGCGCCAGACGCCAGTACAGGCGCATCAGTTGATAGGCGCCCTTGTAGGCCATGCGAAACCCGAAATCGACGATGCTCACGCCCCTATTGTATCCCAGAGCTCGTCGCGTGCGGCCACCATCAAAATGCGCTGGCAATCACATTTGCTGCTGACGGATCCCAAGAAGCTAAGGCCGCGTTCTCGGCGGGCCGTTGAGTGGAATCTGAGCCGACAGCGTCGTTCCTTCGCCGGGCTTGCCAACTACGGCGAGCATTCCGCCGAGGAGGCTGACCCGTTCTTTCATGCCCAACAGTCCCAGCGAACCGTAGCGCTGGATCTCTTCGTCCGTGATGCCGCGGCCGTTGTCGCAGATGGCGAGATCGATGGTGGCGTCAGAACAGGTCAGGCGAATGTCCACGTGGGTGGCGCTCGCGTGCCGAGTGACGTTGGTCAGCGCTTCTTGGCAGATGCGGAAGAGTGGGGTCGCTCGATCGAAAGGCAAGGACAGATCCTCGGGTACCTCGACCCTGCAGGTGATGTGCGTGCGGGTCTGGAAATCGTGGGCCAACCACTCGATGGCGGCGCCAAGTCCCAGGTCGTCAAGGATGCTTGGCCGCAGCTCGGAGGATATGCGGCGCACACAGCGGATGGTGTCTTTGACCAGCTCGACCAGCGCAGCCACGCGGGCGGAGGCTTCTTTGTCTTGGGGATCGATGTGCTTGTCGAGAAACGCCAGGTCCATGCCCATGCAGGTCAGCGACTGGCCGAGCTCGTCGTGGATTTCGCGCGCAATGCGCACCCGTTCTTGCTCGCGCACCGATTCGACGTGAGCGGCGAGGGCGCGCAGCTGTTCGCGCGACCGGCGCTGGTCTTCTTGCAGCTGACGTTGATCGGTAATATCACGCGCGAAGCCGGTGGTACCCAGCAGCGTGCCGGAGGCATCGACGACTGGCGATTTGTAGGTTTCGAACCAGCGGCTCAGGCCGTTCACGCAGATTTCTTCTTCGACCAGTTTCTTGTGCCGGGTGCTCATCACCTCTTGGTCATCGGAGACATAGTGCAGCGCCAGATCGTGGGGACCGATGGCGAAATCGTCGAGGCCGGCCACCTCCGAGGGATGGGCCTTGCCAAAGGCCTTGGCAAAAGTCTGGTTCACCACCTGGAATTTGCCCGTGACATCCTTGAACCAGACGAGATAGGGAAAGTTGTCGAGCATGCTGCGCAGATAGGCCTCCCGCAGCGCCACCGCCTCCTGTGCCTTCCGTCGCTCACTCACATTTCGAACGATGCCCACCACGGCGATGATGGTGCCTGACGGGTCCCGAAAAGGGACTAGACGCGTGTCGATCCAAACTGGCCCGAGGTGCAGATCCTGCTGGTTCTCGGTGACCATCGATTCGCCACTGTTAAACACATGTTGGATAGCGATACTGTGACGCGCGCCCAGATCACTGCGAAATAGTTCCGCCTGATGGTGGCCGACGACTTCTGCGGGCTTCCGACCAAGAGCCTGGGCTGCGACGCGGTTGACGTAGATGATTCGCTCGTCGCGATCCACCATGAACAC
>CAZTTW010000734.1:0-3073 GCA_964616265.1 uncultured Myxococcales bacterium
GCCCCTCGTCCGCGAAGTAAATTCGCGGACTTCACCCCACCTGCGGCCGAGCCTTTGGATCGGCTGACTCAAGAGGGGGTGACAACTCTTCAAATCTTGTTGTGAAACAGGTCGCGGACCAGGTCGGTAAAGACTTCGAACGAGCGCTCGTCGGCGTTTTTGTTGTAGGCCATGCCGGCCTTGGGATCGTCGCCGGCAGTCGTGTCCGTGAAGCTGTGTACGGCACCGCCGTAGACGGTCATTTGCCAGTCCACATGGTGCTTGCGCATTTCGTCCTGAAAGGCCGTGATGTCCGAGGGCTTGACGAAGGGATCGTCGGCGCCTTGCAGGACGACCACCTTGGTCTTGATGTTCTTGCCGTCGTCGGGAGTGGGACTGTCGAGACCGCCGTGGAAGCTGACCACGGCCGCCACGTCGGCGCCGGCGCGCGCCAGCTCGATGACACCGGTGCCGCCGAAGCAGTAGCCGGCCGCTACGATCTTGCCGGGATCGACTTCCCTCTGCTCGCGTAGAACTTCGAGGCCGCGCAAAACGCGCGTACGGAAGAGCTTGCGGTTGTTCTTGTAGGTGCCTGCCAAGGGACCCGCGTCCTGCGGACCCTTGGCGCGAATGCCTTTGCCATAAATGTCCACCGCGAAAACCGCCAGGCCAAGCTTGGCCATTCGCTCGGCCTGCCGCTTGGTTTCGTCGGTGACGCCCAGCCAGTTGTGCACCATCAGCACGCCCGGGATTTTGCCCTTTGCCTGCGGGTAAGCGTAAAGGCCTTCGAAGGTTTCGTCGCCGATTTTGTAGTCGACGGTCTTGCTCTTCACGGACACGGGCGCCGCCGCGGCCACGGATACCATCGCCATCACGCCGCCTATCGCCGAACAGATCGGGAGCAACCAGTTCTTCATCGCATCACCTCGATTGGCCTGTAGATGCCGACGCACGCGAGTTGGTGACAGACGGAGACGGATCGGACGATACTCGCGCGGGTGATGAACGTTCACGCTTCGGCCACGAAACGGCTGGTTCTCGTGGCCTCGCTGGCGGCGACCGCGGCGTGCGCCTCGAAGCCAAAGAAGGACTGCGGCTGTGCCGAGAGGGCGCGGCTCGCCGGTCAAGCCAGCGGGAATGCACCTGCGCTTGCGCAGCCGACGTTACCCCTTCCGCACACCTTCCTGCTGGCGCCCGAGGCATTGGCCAAGCACAAGGCGCGCTGGCTCGCCGATCGAGAGCACCCCGAACCTGCACTGGCGCGCCTTCTCGACGACGCGGCCAAGGCGCTGGCGCAGACTCCGTTTTCGGTCACCGAAAAGGGCGCACTTCCGCCAAGCGGAGACAAGCACGATTACCTGAGTCTTGCGCCCTACGCCTGGCCCAATCCCAGCCGTCCCGACGGTTTGCCCTACGTTACGCGCGACGGTCGCATCAATCCCGAGCGCGACAGCATTCCCGACCATCTCTTTTTCTCGCGCATCGTCTCGACGACGGAGGCCCTTGGCCTCGCCTACTACTTCACCGGCGACGAGCGCTTTGCCGAGCACGGCGCGCTTCTTTTGCGAACGTTCTTCGTGGAACCGGCGACGCACATGAATCCGAACCTGCAATTCGCGCAAGGCGTGCGCGGCAAGGAGCCGGGCCGCGCGGCGGGTATCATCGACACGGCGGAGATCGCGCGCCTTATCGATGGCACCCAATTGCTGGCCACCAGTACGTCGTTCGACGAAAACCTGCGCGACGGCCTTTCGGGCTGGTCCCGCGCGTATCTCGGCTGGTTGCGAGACAGCGATCTTGGCGGCAAGGAGGGGCGCGCCTCGAACAACCACGGCACCTGGTACGATGTTCAGGTGGTCGCACTGGCGCTGGCCACCGGCCAGTCCCAGCTCGCCGAGGAAGTGCTGCTGTTCAGTCGCAAGCGGCGCATCGGCCGCGAAATCGAGCCCGACGGCAGCCAGCCCGAGGAACTGGCACGAACGCGCTCGTGGCACTATTGCCTCTTCAATCTGCGCGCCTTGGTCGAGCTGGCAAGCCTCGGAGAGCACGCTGGCGTCAACCTCTGGCAGTACCAGACGCCCGACGGACGCTCGATTCGCAAGGCCATCGAGTGGTTGTTGCCGTACGCGCTCGGGCAAAAGCCGTGGGCGACGCCCGAGATTGGCGGCGTGAACCGGGCCGAGCTTGCGCCGGTCATTCGCCTGGCAGCCTACCGTCTGGGCGATGCGCAACTAGCGCAGGCCTCGGCACAGCTCGGCGCAGGTCGCGACGATCGGTTGATGCTGTCGGTCGAGTAGCCAGGCCGAGCCACGCTGGTTCGTTAGGGTGCCTTACAAATTGCGCTGTGCCGTCCTTTTTCGCTTCGGCCAAGCGCGCGGCAGCGCTAGATTCGGCCCTGGACACGGCGACTGCCGGCCCAGCTTTTCGCGCCCAGCGCTTCCTTTCGGAGAAATACTCATGCGTACGCTCGGACTCGACGCCAGCACCCAGAGCTTATCTGGGCTCATCATCGATCTCGACACCGGCAAGGTTGTGCACCAGCACAGCATTTCGTTCGGTGCACGCTTGCCGTCCTACGGGTGTCCGAACGGTTTTCTGCCGAACGACAATCCGGCCATCAAGCACAGCGATCCGCTACTGTGGGTTGCCGCGCTCGATCTGCTCCTCGACGAAATGCGCGCCTCCGGCGTCGACTTCAGCCAAATCGCTGCGGTCAGCGGCGCTGGCCAGCAGCACGGCTCGGTCTATCTTTCGCGCGCCCTCGGCAAGGTTGGCGGCTGGGATCCGGCGCGGCCGCTTGTGGACCAGATTCGTCCGCTTCTCAGTCGGGCGACGGCGCCGATTTGGATGGATGGTGCCCCAACCGAGGAAGCGGCCGAGATCGCGCAAGCCGCTGGCGGTCAGGATCGTGTGGTGGCGACCAGCGGGTCGCGGGCCATTCCCCGCTTCACCGGACCGCAGATTCGCAAGTTCTACAAAGATGCTCGTGCCGACTGGGATCGCACCGTCGAGATCCACCTCGTGAGCTCGTTCATGGCGGCGATTCTGACGGGCACCAGCGCGCCCATCGATCACGGCGACGGCGCCGGCATGA
>CAZTTW010000735.1:0-3070 GCA_964616265.1 uncultured Myxococcales bacterium
TATGCGAAATCCATCGGCGATTTGGAGAAGCTGGTTCTGAAGACCGAGAACGGCACGCCCGTTCAAGTGAAGGACGTAGCCACGGTTCAGCTCGGACCCGAGATGCGACGAGGGATTGCCGACTACAACGGGCAAGGCGACGTCGTGGGCGGCATCGTGGTCATGCGCCAGGGAGAGAACGCTCTCAACGTGATTGACCGTGTGAAAGCGAAGTTTGCGGAGCTCAAGCCGTCTCTTCCTGCGGGCGTCGAGGTCGTGACGACCTACGACCGCTCGGATCTCATCGAGCGCGCCATTCACACGGTCAAGGACAAGCTGGTCGAGGAAATCATCGTCGTCTCGCTCATCATCTTGCTTTTCCTCTGGCACGTTCCGTCGTCCATCGTGCCCATCTTGACGATTCCCATCAGCGTGGTGCTGGCGTTCATCCCAATGTACCTCATGGGACTCAACGCCAACCTGATGTCGCTGGCCGGGATCGCGATTTCGATCGGCGTGCTGGTCGACGGCGCCATCGTCGAGGTCGAGAACGCGTACAACAAGATCTACCTCTGGCAGGCGGGCGGTAAGAAGGGGGACTTCCACAAGGTGCGTCTGGAAGCGCTCATGGAAGTTGGGCCGTCGGTGTTTTTCTCGCTGCTGGTGATTGCCGTGGCGTTCATGCCGGTCTTCACCCTTGTGGACCAAGAAGGTCGGCTTTTCAAGCCGCTGGCCTATTCGAAAAACTTGGCCATGGCCATTGCGGCGCTCTTGGCGGTGACGCTGGATCCGGCGCTGCGCATGCTGTTCGCGCGGGCCGAGCCGTTTCGTTTCAAGCCCCGGCCGGTGGCTTGGCTGGCCAGTACGATGCTCGTCGGAAAATACCATTCCGAGGAGCGCCACCCCATCAGTCGGCTGCTCCACCGGATCTACGAACGGCCGTGTCGCTTCGTGGTTCGCCACGCGAAGGCGACCGTGGTGGCAAGTCTGGTGCTGGTCGTGGCGACAATTCCTGTCTTCTTCAAGCTGGGCTCGGAGTTCATGCCGCCGCTGCGCGAAGGATCGCTTCTCTACATGCCGTCGGCCGTGCAGCCGGGTATGTCGGTGGCCGAAGCGCAAAAGGCACTGCAGGTGCAGGACAAGATCCTCATGACTTTTCCCGAGATCGAGCGCGTGTTCGGCAAGGCGGGCAGGGCAGGGACGTCGACGGATCCGGCGCCGCTCGGCATGATGGAGACGACCATTTTGCTCAAGCCGGAATCGGACTGGCGAAGCAAAGCCCGCTGGTATTCGGCGTGGGCGCCCGACTGGCTCAAGCGATCCCTGCGCACGGTCTGGCCGGACCACCTCAGCGAGGAAGATCTGATCGCCGAGCTGAACGCGGCCGTGCAATTGCCCGGCATCAGCAACGCCTGGACCATGCCCATCAAGGGCAGGCTCGACATGCTATCCACCGGCATTCGCACGCCCATCGGGATCAAGGTCAGCGGCGCAGACTTGGGCACTATTCAGAAGGTCGGTCTGGAGATCGAAGCGGCGATCCAGAACATGCCCGAGACCCGCAGCGTGTATGCCGAGCGTGTGGCCGGTGGCTACTTTCTCGACTTCGTGCTCAACCGCGATCGACTGGCCCGCTACGGCCTGTCGGTCGACGACGCCAACATGATGGTGATGACTGCCGTGGGCGGCGACAACCAGACAACGACCATCGAAGGTCGCCAGCGCTACGGCGTGAACGTCCGCTACGCCCGGGACTACCGCGAGGACATCGACGCGCTTCGCCGCGTGCTGCTGCCGCTGCCGAACGGTCAGGGACAAATCCCCATGGCGGAAATCGCCGAAGTCATGCTGGTGGAAGGCCCGTCCATGATTCGGGACGAAAATGGTCTGCTTTCTGGCTACGTCTACGTCGACTTCGATACGTCGAAGACGGATGTGGGCAGCTACGTCGAGCGCGCCAAGCAGGTCGTCGCCGCCGCGGTCGTTTTGCCCACCGGCTACGCGATGTCGTGGAGCGGACAGTACGAAAACATGCTGCGCGTGAAAGAGCGCCTGAAGATCATCCTTCCCGTCACGCTGGTGCTGATTTTCGGTCTGCTCTATCTCAATACGCGCTCCAGCTTCAAGGCCGGCCTGGTGATGCTGGCCGTGCCCTTCTCGGCGGTGGGCGCCGTGTGGCTGCTCTACTTGCTTGGCTACAACGTATCGATTGCGGTGTGGGTCGGCATGATTGCCCTCATGGGCCTGGATGCCGAGACGGGTGTGTTCATGCTGCTGTTTCTCGATCTGGCGCACGAGGAAGCAAGATCGGCGGGCCGCTTGCGTACCACCGGCGACCTGGTGGAAGCCATCATCCACGGCGCCGTGAAGCGTGTTCGTCCCAAAGCCATGACCGTCTGTGCGGCCTTCATCGGCCTTCTTCCCATCATGTGGTCTACGGGAACCGGCGCCGATTTGATGAAGCGCATCGCCGCCCCTATGGTGGGCGGATTGGTGACCTCGTTCGCGCTAGAGCTGTTGGTGTATCCCGCGGTCTACTATTTGTGGCGCAGGCGTGAGGTGGTGGAGGGGCCGGCGAGCGCGTAGGGCTCGTTATTCGTGCCTGCCGGCTGCGGTTATCCACAGCCGAAGAAGTTTCTCAAGCTCGTCGACTCGTCGAGAGGACACCTAAAAATACAGACTTATCCGGATTGCGAACGGCCGGAACTTGGTTAGAAATCGCGACACGCAGTTCGTATTTCCGGCCGGACGTCTGTATGTGGGAGTGCCTTAGGGGGAGAGCTTACATGGCGGGTGGGGAGGGATCGGGTGGGCGATGGGAACGTATCGTGTTGCTTTCGCCTGCCCGATCCAAGGGGGGAAGATCATGTCTGAGAGCGAAGGGAAGATGCCACTAGGGATGGAAAATGGGATAGGGGAACGGCGCGCCCTTGGTGAGGCGCGTTCGTCCGATGGTTGGTTGGCGACCATGGATCCTGCAGGAGTGCCGCACCGGCTTCCTCCTGCCGCTGCTCACGCGGGGAGTTGCTGGCGCGTTCTCCTTCTCATTGATGACCCGGACTTGGGCGACTGGCTGCTGGAAGAGTTCAGG
>CAZTTW010000736.1:0-3068 GCA_964616265.1 uncultured Myxococcales bacterium
TTGATTTTCCAGGCCGGGCTCTCGACGGCGTCGTCGGTCTCCAAGCTCGCCGGTCGCGGCGTCGGTCTCGATGTCGTGGCCAGCGTCGTGCAAGGGCTGGGCGGCAGTATCGATGTGCGCTCGACGAGTGGCCGTGGAACCATGTTCGTGCTGGACCTACCGGTCACCGTGTCCCTGCAGAAAGCCCTGATTTTCGGCGTCGACAGCGAGACCTTTGCCATTCCTACCGGCTTCGTGGTCGACAGCATGCCGAACCGGGAGAAAGATCTGCAGGCCATCAACCGCGTGCTGCTTTGCTCGTGGCGTGGGGATTTCGTGCGCGCCACCGACGCCGGCCGGCTGCTCGGCTGTCAGGGACTGGCGGAGGCGTGGGCCCGTCCTTACGCGATCGTCATGCAGGCTGGAAACAAGCGCGGCGCCCTGCTGGTGGACTGGCTGTCGGGCGTGCAGGAGATCGTCGTCAAGCCGCTCGACGAAACCTTCGCTGGTTCTACGATGATCGCTGGGGCCACGGTGCTGGCGCAGGGTAGGGTGGTTCCCATCCTCGACTGCGTGGACGTCGTTCGTCGCATCAGCGCCGCCTTGTTGCCGGAAGCGCCCAAGGCCAATGCCACGGAGGTGACCTACGATGTCTTCTGAAGACTCGTTGCCGAAGCATCCGGGCGCCGATTCATCCGATTCGCTGTTGGCGTTTGCCGACGCCCTGTTAGCCAAGACGCCGGGGGAGCCAGGACAGAAAGGCCTCGAGATTCGCCAGTACGTCACCTTCTTCCTGCGCGACCACGAAATTGGCCTGCCCATCTTGCAGTGTCGCGAGATTTTGCGGCCCTCGGCCATTACGCGCGTGCCCGAGGCGCCCGCGTACGTGCGTGGCATCGTGAACCTTCGCGGCCGCATCGTGCCGGCCGTCGATACGCGGGCTTGTCTCGGCTTCGAACCGGCACCGCTCACCGCCCGATCGCGTTTGCTCGTCGTCGAGGTCTCCGCCCGTCAGTTCGCGCTGGTGGTCGATCGCATAAGTCGTATCGTGAAGCTGGCAACATCGGACATAGACGTTCGAGCGGTCGAGGCCGCGGTGCCTTATGCTGTCGGGGTTGCACGGCTCGGCGGTACCGCGATTTTTTTGACAGACGTAGAACGCATCCTGCATCGGGGAATTGTGTCACCATCGTCCACGGAAAAGGGTGAACCCGCATGAGCACGCAGAAACCCAGCGAACCACCGGCCTCCGTCTCGCGGGGGATGAACCGGATCGCGCAGGTGCGCCGCCGTTGGTGGCCCGAGCGCATCGAGGGCGCGCCGATTCTGCGCCATCTGTCGCTGTGGCAGAAATTGCTCATCATCGTGATCGTTCTGCTGACGCCGACGGCGCTGTTGTCATGGGATTTCGTCAATAAGAGCAGCGAAGAGATCGTGCGCATGCGCCGCGAGCTGTGCGTGGACGCATACGCGCGCCAGCTGAAGAGAATTCTCCGCGAGCAAGTCAGCCTGAACGGCCGCCTGCCGAGCGGCACCGAAGAGCAGGCAGGGACGCCCAAGGTCGTGATGGCAGCCGTGGACGAGCTGGCGACGCTCAACGCGAGCGGTTGTGGAATCGATGGCGGCCTCGTGCGCGTGCGCATGCCCGAGACGCTGGCCGAGTTGCGCGGGCTGGCCGTGCAGGCGAGCTCTCCGTCGGTGGACAAGGACGATGTCGTGCGCCGTATGCGAGAAGCTGTGGCGACTTGGTTTGCTCGTTTGGCACTGGTGGCGAGCGAAACGCAGATCTTGGATTCGAGCGGCCTTCACCTCGACGATGCGACGTTGCGGCGGCTGCCCGAGGCCGCTTGGCGCATCGAACGCTTGGTCGAGCTGGCGTCCGCGTGGTCGCATCGCCCGGAGGTTCCGCTGGCGGTGCGCGCCGAGTTGCTCAGTGTCGTCGATGGATTCGCCGGCGACCTGGCCGATCTCGAGCGTGACCTTCGCGGCGCAGGTACTACTCCGTCCGCAGCGAGCGCCGCTATTCCCTTGCAGGAGTCCCTTGCCTCAGGACGCCGGGCCGTCTTGGGCGGGCGGCAGCTGGCGGCAAGCGCCATCGGCAAGGAAAGCGACAGCGCGGCCTCGGCGCTGGGCGGGCTCGCCTTCTCGGCGCTCGAATCGTTGCTCGCGACGTTCGATGCGGCGCTCGCCGCTCGGCGCGCCGATTTGCAGGAGAGGGTGGCCACGCAGGAAGATCAGCGGAGCCGCACGATCCTGCTGGTGTTGGTCGCGGTCCTCGCCGCCGCTGGATTGGTCTCGGTCATCGTTCGCAGCATCACCGCGCCCATCAACTTGGCGGTCGAGTCCGCCAACAGTCTCGCCGAGCAGAACTTCGCCATCGAGATCGGTGAGACGCGTTCGACCGACGAGGTTGGCCAATTGCTGGTTTCCATGCGTACCATGGCGGCGAACCTTCGCTCGACCATCGGATCGATCCTGGACGCCTCGCGCACTGTGGCGGCGGCATCCGAGAGAATCTCGCTGTCGGGCAGTCGACTCGGCAAGGGCACGGAGACGCAGTCCATCGCGACGGCTGCCACCTCCGCCAGCATGGCGCGGATTGCCGAACAGATTCAGCAGCTCTCTCAGACGGCGGGCTCGCTGTCCGCGAGCGTGGAAGAGACCACGACGGCCTTCCAGCGCATGTACGAAACCCTCGAGCGCACGGCCTTGCACGGTCAAACGCTGCTGGCATCGTCGCAGGAAGCAACCATGCACCTGGCGGGCTTGACCAGTAATATTGCTCAGGTCACGGCGCAGGCGCGCACGGCCAACGAAATGTCGAAAGCGACCCTCGGATCCGTCAAATCGGGCAGCGAGGCCTTGCAGCGATCTATCGGCGCGATCGGCGACCGCGCCCAGGAGATCAGTAAGATCCTACGGCTCATCGAGGAAATTGCCGATCAGACCAACATGCTGGCGCTCAATGCCGCCATCGAAGCCGCGCGCGCGGGCGAAGCCGGGCGCGGTTTTGCCGTGGTCGCGGACGAGGTCAAGCGGCTGGCCGAACGAAGCGCCCAGTCCACGCGCGACATCGGCGCCATCATCGA
>CAZTTW010000737.1:0-3067 GCA_964616265.1 uncultured Myxococcales bacterium
CGGGTACCATCTGACGTCGACCGACGGCATCCACGACTGGACAGACCAGGGGTTCGCGTTCGATCCGAGGATGGCCAAACAACTATTCAGCACCACGGATGGGACGGTCGACAACTGGTACAAGATGGAGCGGCCGGGCGTAGTGATGGAGAACGGTCACATCACCCATTTCACCTTCGCTGTATCGGACGTGGACAAGAACAATCAGATCCCGGCCAACTCCAACCACGGGAGCAAGGTCCTCGTCATGCAGTTCGACGGGGTCACGTTCGATGCCGAGACCGGCGTCGGGGGATCCGGCGGGAGCTCGGGCACGGGTGGTCGCACGGGCATCGACGGTGGCGCCGCGGGAAGCGGGAGCGGCGGGACGAGTGGCAGCGGAGGCATACGCAACGACGCGGGAAACACGGGAGCTGGCGGTAGTGTCGCCACGGGAGGTATCAGTGCTGCGGGTGGGACGACATCGTCTTCGGGCACGAGTGGCGCGATGGCAAGCGGGGGCAACAGTGGAAGAGGCGGCAGCGGAGCTGCTGCGGGAAGCAGCGGATCTGGCACGGGCGGGGCGCCGACGGGAAGTGGCAGCTCGGCAAGCACGGCGGGGGCTGGCGGCAACGGCGGTCTGCGCGGTGGCGCGACCTCGCAAGGTGGCGCGACGACCGCAAACGGCAGCAGCAGCAGCAGCAGCGGTTGTGCCTGCGCGCTGGGCGACGGCCGTGGCGCAGAGAACGTGTACATCCGGTGCATGGCGACCCTTCTCGGACTTCTCGCGCTCGCCCGGGCGCGAAGCCGACCAAGGCGAGCCTACTCGTGCAAGAAGTATTGCAAGAAGTATTGAACGATGAGCGCTTGGTTTCCATTCATCGTTCGTGGCTATCCGGTACCGCGGCGACAACCATTCCGTGACGGGTGGCGGCTGGCTCGCGCAGGGCTTTCCCGCTGTGTCATCACGACCGAGCTACTGCGTGACATGCCGGAAGGAGCGGAAGGTCGCGTAGCCGGAGCCGCAGGCGTACAGGGCGCGTTCGCTGAAGCACTCTTTACCTCAACTCGCTCGACTCCATTGAGCGACTTCGCGTTCTTGTCGCGTTCTTCATCGGGCAGTACAACACCCAGATGCCACATTCGGCATACTGTGGCCAGACGCCAGACGAAATGTAGTTGGGTGCGGCTCCAGTCAATGCCGCCGGTCGAGCGTGTTTTCGGCGAGAATCTGCACAGTCAATCCGAGCCTTTGCATCTGGCACAAGAAAACGACAGGCGCTCGCTAAGATTGCTGAACCAAAGTGCCACGGAGCCTGATCTATGGAGATGATGATGTTGCTTCGGTCTTGCCTCGGAAAGTCAGATCGCTCTCACATGAAGTACCGTCGCGTGGCCGGCGGCGCGCGCTTGGGGATTGGGTTTGCTGCTGTTCTCGCGGTCTTCGCGTTGCCGCGCGCCGCTGCTGCCCAAGACGCAGGCACCAAGAAGACGTTCTTCGACTACATCCTGCCTACGCCCATCACTTGCCCACTGACCACGAAAACGTGGGGCTGTACCGCGGCGCAGGTCGCCGCGAAGCAGAACTACTGTGGCAACGAGGCCTCACCACAGGTGTCAGGTCCCGTGGTCCCTCGTGACACGTGCAATGGAATGGAGAGCGCAAAGGATCCGCCCGACAACTACTACTGGGACGGCAAGATCATCCGGGCCGCCGACGGCATCTATCACATGATTTCCGACCGCTGGCCCGACGCAAACCAAGGATTCCAGAACTATACGAGCTCCGCGGCGGTCCACGCCACCAGCAATTCGCCGCTCGGCCCCTACACGGAAACGGGGTACTGCTACAGCTTCTGGAGCAGTGGCGACCCCCACCGTGGCCACAACACGACGGCGATCCAGCTGCTGGACGGCACGTATGCCCTGACCACCGGCGAGGGCGGCGTCGCGCCATTCGCGGTGTGGACATCTCCGTCCCTCGCTGGACCTTGGACCGCATGCCCTAACGTGAAGGCCGACGCGACCTCCGAAATCATCGACGCGAACGGCATCAACCTGTCCTATGCCGCCGCACCCCTTGACTCCAATGTCAGCATCGTGGCTCGGCCGGATGGCCAGTTTCAGATTGTGCAGCGCAGGGGCATGATCGGTCTCGCCTCGAACGTGTGTGGTCCCTACAAGCTACAGCAACCGACGAACACCTATCCATCCAACCAGCAACCTCCGTCCGGAATCCCGAGCATCTATCCGAACAGACAGAAGCACACGGATCCTTTGGTTGGGACGCCTAGTGGACCACCAGCGACGCCGGAGCCAACCTGGCCATGGGCCGAGGATCCCACGATCTGGTTCAGCGGGGGAAAGTACCACGTCCTCTATGACTACCCGACTGATCGCGTGGGATACCACCTCACGTCGACCGACGGAATCCACAACTGGACGGACGAGGGCTTTGCTTACGATCCAAGGATGGCGGACAAGCTCTTCGTCTACACGGACGGTACGACCAACGGCTGGTTCAAGATGGAGCGGCCGAGCGTGCTCATGGAGAATGGGCACGTTACGCACCTGACGTTCGCCGTGTCGGACGTCGACAAGGATAGTCAGATCCCGGCCAAATCCAGCCACGGCAGCAAGATTGTCGTCCTGCCGTTCGATGGCGTGCGCTTCGACTGCGAAACCGGTCAAGGCTCGTGTGACGACGGACGCGACGCGGGCAGTGATGCGGGGGGCATGGGCGGTGGGGATGGAAGTACCGCGGACGTCACCATCGCCGACGGGGGAGGCGGCCACGGCGGGAGCTCAAGCGGTGGTACGAGCGGCGGTGTCTCCAGCGGTGGCAGCGGTGGAGCCGTCGGCGGTGCCAGCGGAGGGGCAGCCGGCAATGCCGGCGGCGCAGGCGGCAAGGCAAGTAGCGGCGGTACGGGCGGCGCAGGCGTCGGTGGCAATGGAGCGGGCGGCGCCTCGAACACCATACCCTCGGCGGGAGCGGGAGGGATGGCCCGCGGTGGTGCATCCGGGAGCGCATCTGGAACTGGCGGTTCGACAGCAACATCGGGGGGAGCGACGGCATCGTCCGGATGCT
>CAZTTW010000738.1:0-3064 GCA_964616265.1 uncultured Myxococcales bacterium
GCGGTTGCTACGCCCGTCGGGAATTTCAGGCTGCACGAGAAATCGTCCTCGGTGTCGAAGGTGCTCATGTTCGACATGCGGCCCGAGAGCGCCGTCGGGTACGAGCGCATCCATTCGAAGGCCAAGTAAAAGGTATGGCTGCCGTGATCCATGGCGATGCCGCCGCCCGAATGGCGACGCTCGCGGCGCCAGTCGGGGCGCCATTCGCTAACCCCGCGGGCGTGCGTGTTGCGAAAGGTCTGCAGCGTCACCAAGTGGACACGGCCGATGGCGCCCGATTCGATGATGCGACGAACGCTGCGAATCACCGGCGCGTGCTTGTAGTTGTGGCAGGGATAAAGCACGCGCTTGGCGGCGAGAGCGCTGTCCAGCATTTCGCGTGCGTCAGCGATGGTCGTGGCCAACGGCTTTTCGCAAAGCACGTGCAAGCCGCGGCCGAGCGCCGCGCACGCCACGGCAGCGTGTTTGGCCGGCGGCGTGGCGATGTCGATGAAGTCCAGGTTGCCAGACTCGGCGTCGAGCAACTCGAGGTAGTCGGCGTACGTGCGAGCACCCGGAAAGCGCTTGGCCGCAGCCTCACGCCGTTCGCGACAAACATCTGCGATCGCCACGATATCGACGTCGGGGGTACGTCCCTCGGCGCGCATGCGCTCGGCCCGTTCGCCGTAGGCCGCGACATGGCCCTTTTCCATGATGAATCCATATCCAACGATGGCGCCGCGTAGGGGTTTTTTCATTCGGGATGCTTCCTGTTGTCGGTCGGTTGCCGCCTCTATATGTACCCAGTGGCTTTCGCGATCAACACCGCGCGACGGAAAACGTGTTACCCGTCCCGTCCAGCCCGTTAGCGCGCCAGGTCGCAGTCCTCCTGATCATCCTGGCGCGAACGTTGTCACCTGCCTGCATTGGGCGGGTACTCTACCCCTATTTGCCGACGATTTCCTCAACCTTGTGAGGTCGCCCACGCGCTGTCCCGGCCTCGGTCGCCTCTCGATAACAAGCGAAGAATCCACCGGCCAAAACCGCAGCTGGTGAGCACGGATGGTAACGACCGTGCCCCGCGTGTTACTTCCGCCGATAGATCGGCACGCCCAGCACGTTGGCCTCGAGCTGATAATGCCGATCCGCGAATGCGCGCAGGACGGGATGCCCCACGAGAGGCTCGTCGTCCATCTTGTCTAGTTTTCCTGCAGCGGCGTCGACGAGATACAGCGGCGGGTGCGCGGCAAGATCGGCCATCAACTGCGTCCAGCTTTCGGGTGGGACTCGTTCATCGTCGGGTCGGCTGCCAACCTCGTTCGCTGGCGTGCCCCAAACGCGGCCGGTCTGGTAGTTCGCAGACAGATAGCGACTCGCCATCCGCCGCCGAGCGTACAGGTAGATGGCGGGCGAGTTGCCCCAGACGAAAAGGCGATCATCAGCCTGGCTGTGCTCGCGCACGTACGCCGCGACCGCGCGGTAGCGTTCGTGGTGCCAGGCCGAGCGCTTCCACACGACGTCGTTTGCGAAGGCGATGGCGACCGACGCGAGCGCCGCCACGGCGACGAGAACAATGGCAAGCGTTCGGATCCACCTTGGCATCAGGCCGCTAGCGCTTTCCGTGACGACGATGCGAGCTGCGCCGCTGCCATCACCACGAGCGGCGGCAGTAACTGAATGAAGTAGTGCGGATAGAAGCGACCACCCATGGCGACCGCCAGGCAATTGCCCAGCAGCCAAGCAGTAAGCAAGCAACCTGCACCGCGTTTCCACACACCATCGCGCTGCCGCCAACGCACGAGCAACGTCGCAATCGGCAAAAGCAAGCCCACGTCGATGGCGACGAAGAGCAAGGTCTTGAGCACGCCGTTGGCCAGCTTCACTTCCAGCGGCAAGCAATTGCTGTAGTACGCGGCGTACGCGAGGCTGCTGCGCGCTTCGAGCAGCACATCCGAATGCCACAGCCACCCAAGGCAGGAAAGCACGGGCACGGCACTGCCGAGCACCGCGCCAGCGAGCGTCGGCAGACTCGCTCCCCGCCGAACGAAGACCACCGCGACGGGAAGCGCGGTCCACGCGGCCTGCGGCCGAATCAGCACGGCCAGCCCAAGCGCGAGCCCGATGCCAAACGCGCTCGTCGGCGAGACTCGGCCGCGCATCCACCCGCGCGCCGCCAGCCAGAACGCAATCGCGAGTGGGAGATTCACAAACAGCTCGCTATTGGCGGCTTGAAAATCGTTGGGTGGGCCGATGACACTGGCGATGACGTAGAGCATGGCGGCCCAGCGAGCAGCCTGCGCGCCGAAGAATTCCCGCGCCGCACGGCCGACGAAGTACGCCGTCAGCGCCACCACCACGATGAGCGCCACGTGGACCGCGGCGATGTTGAACGCGCCCGCCAGCCGATAGATGAGCGCGTATACCCAGTAAATGCCGGGTGGTTTGTGATCAACCACGTCGCGGAAAAAGACTCCGCCCGAAAGCAGCTCGATAGCGCCGGCCGAGTAATAGGATTCATCGATGTTGAACGGATGGCTAACGAGCGCGGGCAAGCGCACGACGGCCGTCACAAATAAAAGCGTGAGAGACGATGCCACCGACGCGAGACCTCGCTGAACGACCGGGCGGTGTGATTCGGCTAACAGCATGAGCGCTCCGTGACCTGCACGAAGTCGCGTTCTGCAGAAACGAGGCCACGCTTTCGAAGGTCGAAAAGCAAGGCGGACCGCGCTTCTGGGCCCACCCACCTGCCGAATCTTCAACCCGTGCGTCGAAAGTTGAACACGTCGAACGCGCGCAAGGGTGGCTCTCCAGAACGTGAGCAAACAGCCCTAAGAGTAGTATGCTGCGCGCGTCCCGCAGGACGGGGCGCGACTTTCAACCACCTATCTCACGAGGCAGAGACCATGGCTACCAAGACGATTTCCGACATCAATGCCAGCGGCAAAACCGTTCTCATGCGCGTCGATTTCAACGTTCCGCTCAAGGGCGGCAAGATCACCGACGACCGTCGCATTCGCGCTGCTCTGCCCAGCATCAAGCAAGTGCTCGACCAGGGCGGCAAGCTGGTGCTGATGAGCCACCT
>CAZTTW010000739.1:0-3064 GCA_964616265.1 uncultured Myxococcales bacterium
CTGGGTCGATGCCAACGTGGTCAAGCACAAGACTGAAGTCCCGGCCCGGGCCTACCTGGAATTTCTGTTCACCGATACCGCCCAAGAGATCATCGCGAGGAACGGCTATCGCCCTTACAAACCCGAGATACTGAAGCTCCATCGCGACCGTTTTCCCGAGCTGAACTTGTTTCCCATCACCGCTATTGCCAAGGACTGGGAAGATGCCCAACAGCGATTCTTCGCCGACAACGGCATCATCGAAACGGTCTACCGGCCAAAACCTAGATGATTCCGATCAGTGAAGCCAATGAGCCAACCTAAGCCAACCCGCTTGTTTGCAGTTCGCAGTGACCTGCAAGCGGCTATCACGGTCGCCGTCATCTCGCTACCGCAAAGCATTGCCTATGCGCAGATCGCGGGCGTGGATCCCCGCTTCGGCCTCTACACCGCGATTGTCTTTGGCGCCATTGCGTCGCTGCTCGGATCATCTTCGCACCTTATCAATGGGCCCACCGGCGCAGTTTCCCTCGTCGTGTTTAGCGCCCTTTCCTTCATCGATCCCGAGGCTCGATTGGACGCCTACGAGGCCATGTTCCTGCTCGGCGCCATGATTGGCGTCATCCAGATCGCCATCGCGGTGTTGCGGCTTGGCGACTTGACCCGCTACATCTCCGAGTCAGTCGTCACCGGCTTCCTGGTTGGCGCGGCCACCTTGACTATCGTGGGACAGGTTGGAGCAGCGCTTGGCCTGAAGAATCTGGGAACGGGACATCAGCACGTCTTCTATCGCCTATGGTTGACCCTTACTCAGTCGGCGCATATCAACGTCAAGGCCTTCGCAATCAGTGGCGGGGCAATCTTCCTGGCCATCGGTGCGCGCAGGTTGGTCCGCCGCTACCGGCTGCCTCAAATCGACATGTTTGTCGTGCTCCTGCTCGTCGCGGTGCCGGCCTACTTTGCCGGTTGGACTGCCTCGACGGCAGGGGGCAAACCGGCTGTCTCGCTCATCGAAGCTGTGCCATCGAACCTGCCGGGCTTTCACGTTCCCACGGTCCAGTGGGCCTGGATTGGACATATGTCGTCGAGCGCCCTTGCCATCGGAATTCTGGGCCTGCTCGAAACACTAGCCATCGCCAAGGCTATCGCCTACAAAACCGGACAGACGCTTGACTACAATCGACAGTGCCTGGGCACGGGCGTGGCCAACCTGGTTGGCTCGTTTTTCCGAGGCATGCCGGGCGCAGGCTCTCTCTCTCGCTCGGCCATCAACCATCAATCGGGTGCGGTGTCGAGAGCTTCCGGAATTTTTGCCGCAGTCATTGTCGGCATCATGGTGCTGCTCCTCGGCCCTTTGACCCGCTACATCCCCAAGGCCGCGCTGGCCGGGCTCTTGATCGTCGCGGCGGCACGCCTCATCGACATTGAACGCGTCCGCTATGTGGCGCGTGCCTCGCGCTACGACGCCGCCTTGCTAGCGGCGACCGCCTTGGCTGCGCTGGTGATTGGGGTGGAGTTTGCGATTTTGATCGGCGTGGCCGTATCGATCTTGCTCTTTGTTCCACGCGCCGCAAAGCTTCGCGTAGCCGAGCTGGTGGTCAGCGACGAGCGCATCGTACGCGAACGACTTCCGAGTGATGCTTCCTGCACGGCGGTCAGCATTTGCGATCTGGAGGGCGAGCTCTTCTTTGGCGCAGCGCCTGCCCTCGAAGCCGAGCTTGAGTCAGTTGCACGCCGGGCGCGCGAGCAGGGCATCCGGCACCTAGTGTTGCGACTCAAGCGCTTGCGCAATCCTGATGCCGTCTGCCTGGAGAAGTTCGATCACTTTCTCCGGACTACCCAGAAGGAAGGTCTAGTTGTGCTGTTGGCTGGCGTTCGCGAGGATCTGTTGGCCGGCTTTCGAAGACTGCGCTTCACAGATTGGTTTCCAGAGAAGCAGATCTTCATCGAAGTAGACATGGAGGACTCTGCGACCCTGCAAGCGGTGCGGTTAGCCTACAGTCTCCTGGGTAACGAGAACACCTGCCATCATTGCTCGACCCGACTTCCCCAACCCGGACAGTCCCAGGCAGCGTACTACCTGGTCTGACTCGAATCGCGGACGTCGGAGGCGGCTAGCGGAACGTCAACTATCCGCCGTCGAGCACGATTACGGAGTCCGTCTTTTCCTCGGGCGCAAGATCGGCGAGCCCACGATCGTAAGTTGCCAATCGACCGTCGTGACGGATCGTGAGGGCAAGCAGGTGCGCGTCGGTGACCTGGGCATGGCTTCCCAGCCGCTCCCAGGCGATGGACTCGTTGTTGGCGATCTCGATGTCGTCGGGCCAGAAGGTGTGGCCGGGCAGGGCGGTGATCCGGCGTAGGACTTCCCTCGCTTCGCCTGGCGAACGTGCATCGGGAATGGCTCGTCTATTGGAGGAAACCCGGACAAATCCGGACTGGGTTACCGGACAGGTGGCGAACCCGGCCCGTCCTACCTCCTCGAACCAGTCCAGTGCAGCGGTATGGTGGACATGGTTTGGCCATGCCAGCGCAACCAGAACATTGACGTCGAGAAGGATCGCCGTCCCTTGTGGTCGCCTGCGGACAGTTGGATCGCGGCGTGAAACCGGCGCTTGCCTTTGTGGGGTCATGCGATCACTCGTCTTCAAGCGCAGCGCGTACGATGTCGGCCGTCAGGGGAGCGGCGTTGGCGGGCACGTCGAAAGTGGGGAATCCTCGCCGGGTTCGGCCTGCCGGCGACGGCGCGCGTAGTCCCTTGCGAGCAAGATCCGAGACGACGGCGCCGAGTCCGCTTCCTCGTGCCGCGGCCAGGCTCCGGGCTGCCCGGTAGACGTCGCTATCGAGGTGAAGTGTGGTTCGAACGGCGGCGCTCATCAAGGTAGCATGATGTCATGATGTCAAGGCGGCACGTCGAACGGCTGGAATGTCCCTCGTGTGCGGAACAGCGTCAGGCATTGTTGCGGGCTCGCATCACTTCGTATAGGCGACGCCGGGCGCGATGCTCTCGTCGTCGATGACAGTCTGGTCTTTCATCGGAGACAGCACTTCTTGTATTTCCTGCCGCTGCCACACGGGCAGGGGC
>CAZTTW010000740.1:0-3061 GCA_964616265.1 uncultured Myxococcales bacterium
CGCAAAGGGGTCGTGCTTCTCGTAGACCCGTGGCCCCCGCCCCACAGCGGCGGCGACGTCGGACAAAGCCTTTCGGCCATGCGCGCAGCTTGCCACCGCCTCCCGTTATCGGTGCGGCTAGCGCGATGTTGCTCAAAGCCTGCAAGAAGCCCACGCCCACGCCGCTGGTGATGGCGCCGACGACCGTGCCGATCTTGCCGGGGTGATCGATGTCGGCCACGTCCGAGCGCTCGATGCTGTAGCGTCCGTCGTCATCGCCAGTGACGTAGATCCGATTCGCGTCCGAGTAGTCGATGTGGCCTACGATGGTCGGCCCGCTTCTGCGTTCAATGGCGGCGGAGGTGCTGCAACCTTCCACCAAGCCGACGAGAAGCACCAGCGCAACCGATCGCCTGATTCTGCGCGCCGCCAGCATTTTTGCTACCTTAGCACAGCCGTCCTTCGCCACTGTGTTCGGCTATGCCCAAAGGTGGCGCATAGAAGACTTCCACCGGACCTGGAAGAGCGGCACCTGCCGGGTCGAGAAAGGAACTGGGCCTCAAGGTCCCGGCCAAGATAGCCACGATTTGCTCGCCGCGAGAGGCTCGGTGGATTGCTCAACTTCTACTACCGGCAGGCGGCGTGAACGGCGACGATCCAATATGGCACCAGACGGGAAAGCGAAAGCGCGAACATCGCACCTGCGCTTCCCTAGACGACTGGCTACGAAGCACTGCGCGCTGCGATCGCCGCCGCACCTGCGAAGTACTTTTCGATGCGTTACTGGTTCGACTGATTTGCGAAAAGATCGTTGCAGACCTTGCCCATCAACTGCACGTACGCGAGCGCATCGGCGGGAGCGACCGAGTAGCCAATCGGGGTCGACGTCGTTTTGAGCGTCGTGTCCGGCGGTTCGTCCGACTGAATCACGCACGTGCGGTTTCCCTTGTGCGCCGCAAGCTCGGGTGCCGACGTCAAATTGTCGCTGGCTGCGGTTCCGTCGAGCACTTGGTTCCAATACGCCTCGTCACCGATGCCGCTGATCGGCTGGTCGTTCGGCAACGAAATGTTCTTGTAAGAGAACATATCGGCGTCGGCGGTGAAGTCCGTCACATCGAGCGACTTGCCGTCGGCGAAAACGTACCTGCAGTTGATCGGATCGGTGTCGCTGTGCGAGACGATCGCCGGGACGAGCGCTTGCACGTCCGCGAGCGTAATTTTTGCGCAGGTGCCGCTCGTCGTGGTCGTGCCGCCGTCGCCTGCGACGGTCGCGGGCGCCGAAGACGAGCCCACCCCACCAGCGCCGCCTGTACTCAGCCCGACAGTCCCCACGTCGCCCGAACCCACGAGCCCGGCGTCCTCCTTCGACGTTCCACCCCCACCTACGCCCCCACTGCCAGAACCGCCGCCTGCCCCGTCGCCCGAGGAGTTGCTACCGCACCCAATCGTCGCCAACAAAAATAGGGCCATGAAGACCGAAGCAGTAATACGCGCTGAAATCATGAGTTCCTCCTTCAGCGAAGATTAAAGGATTAGGTTCAGTCCATCTCAAGTGCAGAGCCTCGGCTCGGAAACTCCCCGATTCAGGTCCCCTCCTGGGATGCCGTTCCTGCCCCAGAGATTCAGAATAGACCGACAGACAAGATCAGCCGATGCAGGCAGCGCCAGCAAAGAGGCAGGGGCAACACGAGGAATGGCAGGAGGGCAGCCGCTATATCAGCATGAACCTGGGGCTTGTTTTGCGTCATCCTGCCCTGCTATGGCAGGTAGTGCGGTGCGCACCTTTGAATCGACGCGCACGCCTGGTGAAAACAAATGAAGTCAATGGTCCTCACGACGGCAATCGTCGGCGGCATGATCCTGGCCAGTTGTAGCAGTGGCGGGTCCTCCTGGGTATAGGGGGATAGTTCGGCCTGGTTTGGATTGTAGGTGGATGTAGTTGACGGAAGATTTGTTATCGGCGTTTGCTTCTGGTGAAGGGAAATGGCGCTTGAACTTCCTAGGCTCAACCCCAGAGCGTGAAGTGCCTGCCAAAACGTGGCATGGCCGATCGGAAGAATGAACGCGTTCTGCCAACGGCTATTTAACGAAGGTCACGCACAATCTCAACTGCAGATTGCCGTCCGAAAGAAGAACAGCTCGTTCTCGCGACGTTCACACAGAATCAGGTGGCGAACCTCCTGGCATTTCGCGCAACGACGTTAACCGAGCGACGAACTCACTTATCGAGGATCTCGGGCTCGCCCGGCTTGATCTTGCCGCAGCTCGAACTGAGAAAATGTCCCGCCGATTTCGTGGTCGACTCATTTGGATGGCCCTGCAAGACCATTTTCACTGTCTGTGTGCCCTGCACGTGCTCTGAATCCAGAACCTCGATCACGCCATGCGTAGTCATCTGGTAGTTCTTGTTGTTGCAGGACATATCTACCGTTATCCCGTGGCTGCTGATGTTCTGGTTTGTCAATTTACAGCCGGGATGCGAATTTACCTTGGTCATCATCTCGACAAAACTCTTTTGGGTGAGGCAGTCGTGGGTGCGAAAGTCCGGTGTGCCGTCGTCTTTGTAGACCACGGTTTCCCAGTGGCCCTCCTTAATGGGAAGCGTCTGGCTGAACGTGCTGGTGGCGGCACAAAGTAACAGGATACCGATCAGAATGCGCATGGTGCAATAAACCTCCTTGGTTGTTTGTGGTGAACTGAATGCCTTGGTGTCCGAAAAGCCGTCGCTGAAATTCTGACACGAATTCGCGGAGATACACAGCTTGAATCGGGGCGCCTTCGCGAGCAACGTGGCGACGAATGCTGCCAACGACGCTCCAATTTCTCATCGCGATGATCGCGTGCGCGATCAACGAGAGGATGCAGCGCAAGCTGGACTACACGCAGGAGGAAGTCCGGGTTCTCAAGGAGATCGTCGCGGCGCTCACTGGCAACGGTCGGCTCTCGTTCAGTGCGGATCAGCGTCGTCGGCTGGCCGTGGTAGGGACCCGCTGTTCTCGAAGGCATTCATCGCCGTTCTCAAAGCTGGGGGCGTGAAGAGCGTGAAAATCCCAGCGCAGAGCCCCAATTGCAATCCGTACGC
>CAZTTW010000741.1:0-3049 GCA_964616265.1 uncultured Myxococcales bacterium
CTGGTGGAGCTCGGCATTCTCGCACGTCTCGCTTTCACACAAGCGGCTGCTCCGACGACTTCCCAGGAGCAACTGGAGACTTTCTGGCGAACCGCACGCATCGTTGGTTCCGAGAGTGTCCCTGCCCCCGGCATGTCCTCCGCGGGCAGTGGAACGTTTGCGACCCTACCGTCGGCAGCTTCCAGTGGGGTTCTTCCGGTTGCTCCGTTTGCTCCTGCTCAATCCGAGCTGGTCACCGTTCTCCCGACCGTTGCCGAAACTCCGCCGAGTCCGCCCGCGCCCGTCGAGCGGCCGCGACGAAAAACGCTGGAGATCGCCGTTCCATCGGCCGCGTCCTCGGGAAGCCTGCCCGCGGCACTGGCGGACGCATCCCCCGCATCCGCCATCCCCAACGCGCCCGTAGCCTCGACCGCGACATCCCAGACGAGCGGAACCATCGAGCTCCGCTCACGGAAAGCCCAGTCGAGTATTCGCACCTTGCCTTCGCGAAGCTCGGTGGTGATCGACGCCGTCATGGAATCCGTCACGGAGTCCGTCACGAATAGCGGGTCGGAAGCTGTCGCGAACGAAGCACCGCCTCCCAGCGAGAGTGCCACTGTCCGCATCACCGGAGAAATCCAGAGCGCGCCGTCGCGCGGGCGACGCAAGAGCACGCCCGCCGGGCGAGTCTCGATCCAGCTCGACGCCGTTTTGAGCGATGCCTCCGCCGCAAAGCCAGCGGCTCAAGAGAGCCATCCCCCGACCCTGGCCGCCGCACCGATTACCGTGCCAGCCGCCGAGCAGGCACCCCCGAGCCGCACAGGCGCGTCGGCTTCTGGCCGTCAGCAGAGCGGTCATTTTTCCCCGATCGAAAAGGACTTCTTTGCTCGCGAAGCCGATCTGTACAAGGTCGACGGCAGTGAGTCCTTCGCCGATCTCGACGCTCCCGCCGGGAAAAACGGCGTCGGCAAGAAGCCCAACCGCAAGTAGGCCGCCGGCCCGGAATGCGGGCGTGCTAGGCCCGGCCCCCTCGCCTAGCAACCGCTCTTGCCGTCGGAGACGCGACACCGAAATCCGGCGAGTGACGCCGGAGACCCGACGAAGTCCAGCCGGTCGCGCTCCCTGGTTGGGCGAATCTCGGCGAGACCGCGGTCCCGGTGTAGCTCGCAACAGTGCGACAGGCATGAGAATCTTATTGTGTGATAATTTGTATTGCACATTTCATTTTATAAAATTAGAATCTTGGCATTGTTCACGCAAATGAAAGTCTCTTCCCTTTCCTTCCTGTCGCTGGCGAGCCTTGCACTCGTCTTGGCGTCGGCCCCGATGCTCTCGGCGGCGACGGCGACGTCCAGCATGACCGTGAACGCCACGGTGAGTGCCAACTGCTCGATTACGACGACGGCCGTGACATTCCCGGCCGCGTACGATCCCATTGGCACCAACGCCACCGCGCCGGCCGACGGGACTGGGACGATTGCCGTCACCTGCACCAAAGGCGCCGGTACCAGCATCGCACTCAACCTCGGGTCGAATGCCAGCGGTACCCAGCCGCGCATGAAGGGCCCCGGCAGCGACTACCTCGCCTACATGCTGTATTCGGATTCCGGCCGCACCACGGCCTGGAGTGGCGTTACCCGCGGTATTCCTGCAGCGATCAGCAAGGCCACCCAAAGCTTCCCGGTCTATGCCCGCATTCCAGGGGGACAAGACGTCTCGGTCGGCAGCTACGCCGATACCGTGACGGCGACCTTGAACTACTAGCCGGCCCGCCCGGGCCGCTTTGACAATTCGCCGAGCCCCTCAACCCGTCGCAGAAGGAGAATGCCCATGATGAAGATGAACAAGACGTCGAAGCTCGTACTCGCTGCCACCGGCTCCGCTTTGGTCTTCGCGCTCTTCGTTGGCAAGCCCGCACCAGCGACTGCGGCCAGTGCGTCGGCCACGGTGCACGTCACGGCGAATGTCGCCGCCGCCTGCACCATCACCAACTCGCCGCTCGCCTTCGGCACGTACGACCCACTCGGCGCGAACCTCACCGCCGACCTCGACGCACAAGCGCCTCTCACCTATGCGTGCACGGGCGCCCTGCCCGCGACCATCAGTCTAGGCAACGTGGGATCGCGCGCGATGACCAATCCCGCGGGCGGAGCCTCGCTGCTTTACGAGATTTACACGAGCACCGCGCGTAGCACCGTGTGGGGCACGAACTCGGTCAGCGTGACGGGTACTGGCGCCTCGGCCACCGTCGATATGTTCGGCCGCATTCCCCGCGCCCAGACCGGCCTCGCCGCCGGCTCCTTCGCCCAGGACATTCAAGCCACCATCAACTTCTAGAGCCAAGGCCGGCAAACTTTCCAAGTGTTTCTTCGGGCGTATTCTGACTGGCAATGGGGAAATTCACGCTCCTGGTGTTTCTGCTGCTCGGGGCCGACCTAGGCCTCGGCAGCAGAGCCGAAGCCAGCTCGTTCACCGTCAATCCGGTCAAGATCACTCTGTCGGGCAAGGAGCAGAGCGCCCTCCTCGGTCTGCAGAATCAAAGCGACGAGGAGATCCGCTTCAAGATCGTGCCGCAAGCGTGGCAGCAAAGCCCCGACGGTGAGATGCAGCTGCGGGACACCAAAGACGTGGTGGTCTTTCCGACGTTGCTCACCCTGGGTCCGAAACAAATGCGCAAGCTGCGCGTCGGCATCACCACTGCACCCGGCGACGTCGAAAAAAACTACCGCGTGTTCGTCGAAGAGTTGCCGCCCTTGAAATCACCCAAAGCCGACAAATCGGAGGTGCGCGTCTTGACCAAGATGGGCATTCCAATTTTCATCGCCCCCGGCAAGCCGACGGTCGCGGGGGTCGTCGACGGAATGGCGGTCGGCAAAGGCAAGCTCGCCTTCACTCTTAAGAACACCGGCAGTGTCCACTTTCTGGCGCAGACGATTTTGGTTCGGGGGCTGGATGCGGCTGGCGCCGCGGTCTTCGAGAAGAAGCTCGAAGGGTGGTACGTGCTGGCTGGCGGAACCCGAGTCTGGAAGGTCGAGATGCCGACAGGCACGTGCGCAAAAACCAAGGCCGT
>CAZTTW010000742.1:0-3045 GCA_964616265.1 uncultured Myxococcales bacterium
ACGTGGACAGGTGCGGAATGAGATCCGGCCGGTGCTTTTCGACGTACTGGATCCAGCCGGGAGAGCAGCTGGTGAACATGGGCAGGGTTCCGCCCGTGGTCATGCGTTTGATAAGCTCGGACACTTCCTCCATGATCGTCAGGTCGGCGGCGAAGCCGGTGTCGAACACGGCATCGAAGCCCGCGCGCTTGAGCGCTGCCGCCAGACGGAGCAGCATGGTGCGCACCGAGCTCGACTGGGCGGTTTCCATCAGGGTGGCGGGAATCGCCGGCGCGATTTGTGCCACCACGAAGGCGTTCGGATCGGCAAGCGCGGCGACCACGCCCGAGACGTGACTCTTCTCCATCAGCGCCGCCGTCGGGCAGACGCGCGTGCACTGACCGCAGAAGATGCAGCTCGACACGTTGATGCCGTCGTGAAAGCCCGGCCCGACGTGCGTCTTGATGCCGCGCTCGATGAAGTCGATGGCACCCACGCCCTGCACCTGGTGACAGACCGCCACGCAGCGACCGCACAAGATGCACTTGTTCGGATCGCGCACGAGAGACGGCGATGACAGATCGATCGGGTGATCCTTCTTGAGACCGCGGTAGCGATGCTCGCGCACGCCCAGCTCACTCGCCACTTCGGCCAGCTCGCAGTTCTGGTTGCGCTCGCACACCAAACAGTCGTTGGGGTGATTCGCGATCAGCAGCTCGGTGATATTGCGCCGAACCGCCTGCACGCGCGGCGAACGCGTACGCACCTTCTGGCCGTCTTTGGCCTCCAGCGTGCAGCTCGTCTGCAAGCGCGGAACACCCTCGATCTCGACCAAGCACATGCGGCATGCAGCTTCCGACTTGCACGCCCACTCGAGCGAGCACAAGTGCGGAATCTTGATGCCGGCCCGCAAGGACGCCGAGAGAACCGTCTCGCCTGGCGTGAACTGAACTTCTTTTCCGTCGACAACGAGACTCATACGCTGGCCCTTTCTTCGGTAACGAGATGGATCGAGTGCTTGGGGCAAGCCGTGACGCACGAACCGCAGCCGACGCAACGGTCGACCAAGATGTAGTGCGCTTGCTTGCGTTCGCCGACGATGGCGTTGCTGGCGCAGGCCTTCTTGCAAAGCAAGCAGCCCACGCAGGTGGCGTTGTCGACTTCGTAGACCGCGAGGCCCTGGCACTGATTCGCCGGGCAGCGCTGGTCGATGACGTGTGCTTCGTACTCCTCGCGGAAGTAGCGCAAGGTCGACAGCACCGGATTGGCCGCCGTCTGCCCAAGCCCGCACAGCGAGGCCTCTTTCACCGTGTTGGCCAGCTCTTGAATGTGAAGCACGCCACGGATGCGTTCGAGCCGCCGAGTCTCGTCACCCACGGGCCGCTCCGTGATGGAGGTCAGAATCTCCAGCATGCGCGTGGTGCCTTCCCGGCACGGTGTGCACTTGCCACACGATTCGTTGCGGATGAACTCCATGAAGAAGCGAGCCACGTCGACCATGCACGTGCGCTCGTCCATCACGACCATTCCGCCCGAGCCCATCATGGCGCCCAGCTCGATGAGCGTGCCGTAGTCCGTCGGCGTGTCGAAGTACTCGCTCGGCACGCAGCCGCCCGACGGTCCGCCCATCTGCACCGCCTTGATCCGGTGGCCGGGCAACGCGCCGCCGCCGATGTCCTCGACGATGGTGCGCAGCTTGATGCCGACGGGAACCTCGACGAGGCCGGTGTTGCGAATGGTGCCCGACAGCGCGAACACCTTCGTGCCGGCGGCCTTGCCGAGGCCGAGGTTCTGGAAGTACTCGGCGCCGCGGTCGATGATGACCGGCACGTTGGCCAGCGTCTCGACGTTGTTCAGCACGGTGGGCTTGCCGTGAAGGCCGCTGATCGCGGGATACGGCGGGCGCGGCCGCGGCATGCCGCGACCACCTTCGATGCTGGCCAAGATGGCGGTTTCTTCGCCGCACACGAAGGCGCCTGCGCCTTGTTTGATCGTGATGTCGAACGAGAAGAGGCTGCCGAGGATGTTGTTGCCGAGCAGACCGACCTTGCGACACTGCTCGATGGCGGCGGTCAGGCGCTCGATGGCGAGCGGATACTCCGCGCGGCAGTAGATGTAGCCGCGGGTGGCGCCGATGCCGTAGGCGGCGATGAGCATGCCTTCGAGCACGAAGAACGGATCGCTTTCGAGAACCGCGCGATCCATGAACGCGCCGGGATCGCCTTCGTCGGCGTTGCAGATGAGGTACTTCTGCGCGCGTGGCGTCTGGCGGGCGATGTTCCACTTTTGGCCGGTGGGGAAGCCGGCGCCGCCGCGGCCGCGCAGTCCCGCGGCGAGCACTTCGTTGCACACTTCTTCCGGGGTCATCGTGCACAGCGCTTTGGCAGCGGCGCGGAAGGCGCCAGCGGCGAGTGCGCCGTCGAGGACGCCGGGATCGATCACGCCAGCGTTGCGAAGAACGACCTTCACCTGACGCTTGAAGAAGTCGGTCGTGGCCATCTCGGGAACGTCGGCCCACTCGGCTCCGGCCTCGCCGTGGCGACCGTAAAGGAAGCTGTTGCGCATTTCTCCGCGCACGAAGACGGCTTCGAGGAACTGGTCGATGTTGCCGGGATTGATATCGGCGTAGGCCAGGCGCGGGCCGTCGGGCTTCTGCACGTCCACGAACAGCTCACGCTGGCAGTAGCCGACGCAGCCGACTTCGACGACGGTCGCAGCAATGGCGTGTTCCTTCAGAAAGGCGCCGATGCGAGCGATGACCTTGGTCGAGCCGTTGGCCCTGCCGCAGGTACCGGCGCCGACGAAGATCAATGTGCCCTGCCCGCCGCGCTTGGCATGGGCCAAGTTCTCGCAGCGCTTCTTCGCGCACGCCTCGTCCTGATGGCAAACCGGTCCCTCGGTGATGCACTTGATGAGGTCGCGACACGGGCTGCCCGGTTTGTGCGTGCAGCGATCGCAACACGGTGAAATCAGACTACTTGCCCGCATCGGCCTCTCCCTTCGCGGCGTCGTCGAGCAAGCGGTCGAGCTTGTCCACGTCGAGGTGGCCGTAGAATTCGCCGTCCA
>CAZTTW010000743.1:0-3045 GCA_964616265.1 uncultured Myxococcales bacterium
TGTGTAGCGACGACGTGAAGCTGCACGACGCGGTCAAGAACCGCCTGCTCGGTCTGGCTGAAGTGAAAGAAAAGTGGGGAGTGCCGCCAGAGCTGCTCGGTGACCTCCTCGCGCTCATGGGCGATTCCGTCGACAACGTGCCTGGCGTGACGGGCATCGGTCCCAAGACGGCTGCGGAGCTCATCACGACTTACGGCTCGCTCGACGCCGTGTTGGCGAATGTCGAGAAGATCAAGGGCAAGAAGGGCCAAGCTATCGCCGAAGGGCGCGCCATGTTGGCCCTGGCGCGACAGCTTGTCCGCCTGCGCGACGACGTCGAGCTGCCTTTCGGCATCGCCAATCTGCAGAGTGCTCCCGTGGCACCGCAGAAGCTGCGGGACTTTTTCACCCAGCTCGAATTTGGGCGCCTGCTGGCTCAGCTGGGCGAAGCCGCTCCGGATGCGCCGGCCGAGGACGGCGTCGCCGTCGTTGCAACCGCCAGCCCTGTCGCTGCGACCAGCACACCGACCGTGCCGCCAACCATCGTGAACGATCGCGCTGGCCTTGCGTCGTTGGTGGCGACGCTTGCTGCCGCCAAGGAAATCGCCGTGGTCGCGCTGTGGGATGACCCGTCGCCGGTCCGAGCGGCCTTTGTCGGTCTCGCTTTCGCCCCACCGTCGGACGAGCGTTTTTTCGTTCCCATCAAGCAGCCCATGCTCGGCGCTGCTGCGAGCTTGTCGGAAGCGGAAGTCTTGGCGGCTCTCGACGGCGTTTTCGCGTCCGAGATCCCGCTCAAGCACGTGCACGATGCCAAGAAGCTGGACGTCAGCCTTCGCACGCACGGAAAGCGACTGGCCGGCGTAGGCAACGACAGCATGCTGGCTGGCTACGTGCTCGACGCTGCCAGCGCAGCCTACGATCTGCCGACCCTTTCCGCGGGCGCAAACATTGCGGGTGTCGTGCCGCGAACCGCGTGGCCGGGCGCCACGCGTGCGACCGCCTCGGTCATCTTGTCCGTCGAAGAAACCGCCACCTATGTCGCCGCCGAGGCGAGCGCCGTGCTGGCCCTGGCGGCTCATCAGAGAGCGCGCCTGGCGGCCTCCAAGCAGGAAAGCCTCTACCGCGACGTCGAGCTGGCGCTGGTTCCCGTGCTCGCCGAGATGGAGTGTTGGGGGATTCGCCTGGACTCCGATTATCTGCGCAGCTTGGGCAATGAGGTGGCGATCGCTGCGGCGTCCATCGAAGCCGAGATCCATTCGCTGTCGGGAGGCCCCTTCAACATCGCCTCGCCGAAGCAGCTGTCCGATGTTTTGTTCGTGAAGCTCGGCTTACCCATCATCCGGAAGACGAAGACGGGCGCTTCCACCGATGCCGACGTCTTGGAAGAGCTGGCAGCCATGCATCCGCTACCGGCCAAGATCATCGAGTACCGAACTCTCACCAAGCTGAAGGGAACGTACATCGATGCGTTGCCGGCGCTGGTGAATCCGCGCACCGGCCGTTTGCACACGACGTTTCACCAAGCGGTAGCTGCTACCGGCCGACTGTCGTCGGCCGATCCCAACCTCCAGAACATTCCCATCCGTTCCGAAATCGGCCGCAAGATCCGCAACGCCTTCGTCGCCGATCCGGGCTACCAGATGCTGGCCGCCGACTATTCGCAGATCGAGCTGCGCGTGCTCGCCCATTTTTCGCAGGATCCCGCCTTTCTTGACGCCTTTCGTGCCGGCGACGATATTCACCGTCGCACTGCCGCCGAGGTGTTCGGAGTGGCCGAGTCAGACGTCACCTCCGAGCAGCGGCGCATCGCCAAGGCCATCAACTTCGGACTGGTGTTCGGCCAAACCGACTTTGGTCTGGCGCAGGTGCTGCGCATCCCGCGCTCCGAGGCGCACAAGTACATCGAGAGCTATTTCAAACGTTACGCGCGCGTGCGCGAGCACATGGACGCGATGATTGCCGAGGCCCGGCGCACGCAATCGGTATCGACCATTCTTGGCCGCACGCGCGCTCTTCCCGAAATCGCGGCCAAGCGGCCCCAGGAACGCAACTATGCCGAGCGCATCGCCCGCAATACACCTATCCAGGGATCCGCGGCCGACATTCTCAAGCTAGCCATGCTTCGCGTGGCCAAGGGCCTCGGGCAGTTCCCCGGCGCGCGCCTTTTGCTCACGGTGCACGACGAGCTGGTTTTCGAGATCCCCGACGCCCAGGTCGAGTCGTTCAAGCCGTGGGTCAAGCACGAGATGGAGCGCGCCTACGAACTCAGTGTTCCGCTGGTCGTCGAAGTGCAGACCGGGCGAACTTGGGGAGACGCTCACTTGTAAAGGGCCGAGGACGCTGAGGGGGAGGAGGTCGCAGAGGTCAAAAGGCAAGGGGCCCAGCTTTCGCTGCGGCCCCCTGTTTGCCTCTTTGATCCGAGGTTCTCTGTGCTCTCTTGCCGTTCTCTGCGCTCTCCCGGCGCTACTTGGTAGCGCCGCCGGGAACGCCCTTGTCGCCCTTCTTCTTGCCGCCGACGAGGCCGTTCTTTTCGTGCGCGGCCCAGCCCACTTGCTGCGGCGCCTGGCCCTCGAGCTTGATGGTCTGCGCTTCCGGCGGAAGGACCGCATTGCCCTCGGCCAACATCTTGCCCGAAAGGTCTTCAAACTTCTTGTGGATGATGAGGCCGTTCGAGGCGGCGAAACCCGTCATCGAGTTGATCGAGAAGGTTCCCGTCACGATGTACTGCTCGCCGGCCTTCGCCTCGAGCGGCTTGGGATCGCCTGTGTCCCAGTCCTTGACCGGGTAGTCAGCGACGAGAAGCGCGTGGTCTTTCTTGGCGTTGGGCGTGTCCGCCATGAAGAAGTGGGGCTGGTCGCACGGTCGGCAGCCGCCGCGGTCGACCTGCACGTTCGAGGTCAGGGCGTCGCCGCCCTTCTTCATCGCCTTCTTCTTTGCTTTCTTGCTCTTGTCATTTAGCTCGTCGTTGCACTTGCGCAATTCGGCGGGACATTCGTAGATCTCGACCAGATAGGCTTTGACCCGGACGTCCTTGTCCATGTACTTGTCTTTCATCTTGCGCAGCCC
>CAZTTW010000744.1:0-3044 GCA_964616265.1 uncultured Myxococcales bacterium
ATCCCATGAGCTCGCCCAGCGAACGGCTCGACCGGATGGTGGCGCTAGCCGACAAACGCGTGAAGGATGTGATTCCGCCGCGCACGGCGTGGCTGACCTCGCAGCTTCTGCGTCACGTTGTCACCAAGGGCCATGCGCCGGCGCTACGCAGCTCGGGCCTCCTCGTGGGCGGCAAAACCGGCACTTCCAGCGCCACCATGGACACCTGGTTTGTCGGCTACACCTCGCGCTCTATGATCACCGCGTGGATCGGCGATGATCGCCGCGAGCGTCCGCTCGGCTTCAAAGATGCAGCGTTCATGCTGAGCGTTCCGATGACCGCGCGCTATCTTTATGAGGTGACCGCCGCTCAGCAGTTGAAGGATATCCCGTGGGAGCGCCCGCCTGGCGTCAAGGCCAACGACACGGGCGGCACCTTGCGAACCACGATGGAAGAAGTGAAGGCGGACACAGTAGAGCCCAAGAAAAAGAAGGGCTAGCGTAGATTTCCGTCCGTGCCTTGCTAAACACTACTGATTCAAATTCTCCCGTCGCCGTCGCTGCTGCGGCCCTCGCCCGCCGCCTCACTCCTCGGTTGAATACGTCAAGTATTCGCCCTCGTCGTTCGTTGCGGTCGAGGCCCTCGCGACGCGCCGGCTCGGTCCGAATTTGAATCAGTAGTGTTAAGCTCGGCTCCAGCCGAAAGGACCATCTCATGTCACAGAAGAGCAAAGTCGCCATCGTTCGCACCCGTCCCGAGACGGTGCTTGAGGATTACCACCGCCTGATGAACCTGGCGGGCTACCAGGACGTCATCGCCAAGGACGCGGATACCGGCCTCAAGGTGAACATCTCGTGGCACTTCTTCTTTCCGTCGTCATCCACGACGCCGTGGCAGCTGGAAGGCGTCGTGCGCGCCATGCTCCGCGACGGGTACACGAAAGACCTGATTCATGCTTGCCACAACCGAACGGTGGTCATCGACGCGCACCTCGGCGAGCGAGAGAACAAGCAGATCGACGTCGTGAACGCGCACGGCCTGCGCAACGTGCACCTTTACGAGGGCGAAGAGTGGATTAGCATCCACGACGCCGTCGGAGATTTGACCAAGAAGTTCCTCTGCCTCAACGAGGTCTTCCCCAAGGGCTTCGCCATTCCCAAGCGCTTCATCGGCGAAAACATCATCCACTTGCCCACCATCAAGACGCACATCTTCACCACCACCACGGGTGCGATGAAGAACGCCTTCGGCGGCTTGCTCAACGAGCACCGCCACTGGACGCACCCGGTGATCCACGAAACGCTCGTCGATTTGCTGATGATCCAAAAGAAGATCCACCGCGGTGTCTTCGCGGTCATGGACGGCACCTTTGCCGGCGACGGACCGGGTCCGCGCTGCATGGTTCCGCACGTCAAGAACGTCCTGCTGGCGTCGAGCGATCAGGTAGCCATCGACGCGCTGGCAGCCAAGCTGATGGGTTTCGATCCGCTCAAAGACTGCAAGTTCATCCGACTGGCTCACGACCTCGGCCTCGGCTGCGGCGACGTGCGCGACATCGAGGTGGTCGGCGACCTGGATGCGGCCAAGGAGAACTGGAACTTCGACGGCCCCTTCAAGCAGATGACCTTCGCGTCTCGCAACCAGCACCGCATTTACTGGGGACCGCTCAAGAAGCCCGTGGAGTGGTCGCTCAAGACGTGGCTTGCGCCGTGGGCCTACGTGGCCTCGGTCGCCTACCACGACATGTTCTGGTACCCGCGCTACGCGGAAACCAAGATGCGGCCGGTGCTCGAAAGCGACTGGGGCCGATTGTTCGCCAACTGGGGCACGGTGCAGCCGGATGCTCAGGGCAAGGGCTACCCCGACGTGGGAGCCGCGTGCCCCGAGCTGACCCGCAAAGGCATCGCCCACTTCAAAGAGGCCGCGCGCCTCATCGGCATGGCCGTCAGGGAATCGCCCGAGCTGCAGCTAAAGAAGCGCGCCGGGACGGCGTATTTCACCAATCACGGGTAGGGCACCTCCTAAAGCCCTCGGGCAAATGCATCGGGATTGACGATGGAACACATCGCCTGTATCCCGAAGGCATGACGGTTTCGCCCAAGCACGCAGCGCAACGATTTGCCGAGCTTTTCGGCCAGGTCTTTCTGCGTTTTCACCGTCGCGGCCCGAAGCGTTCGCTGTGGACACCGCAGGGCTGGGCGGTGTTGCAGCACTTCGAAATTGCCGGTCCCCTCACGGTTGGCGAAGCAGCCAGACACATGGATCGAGCTCAGTCGGTCATGAGCGAGATTATCGATGGGCTGGAACGCAAGCGTCTGCTGGCGCGCATGCGCGATGCACGTGATCGCCGCCGGACCCTGGTGTGGATTACCGACGAAGGTCGCGCTGCCATGGCCCAAGAACGCGAAGTCCTCTGCGGCGAGATGCTCGAGAGCGCATTGGCGGGCCTTAGCGAAACCATGCGCACCAATCTCCTGCAGTCGATCGAAGCGCTGGTCACAGTCAGCGCGAAGTTGAAACGTCAACCACGGAGGATCCCATGAGCCATACGCAATGCCAAAGCTGCGCCATGCCCATCGAGAGCGGCATCTATTGCCACTACTGCGCCGACGAAAAAGGACAACTGCAACCGTTCGGAGAACGCCTCGCGCGGATGGTGCAATGGACGTTGCGCGAAAAGCCCGGCCTTTCCCAGGCCGAAGCAGAGAAGCAAACCCTTGCCTATATGGCGAAGATGCCAGCTTGGCACGATCATCCCGAATTGAAGGCCGCGCTGGGAAAGTAGCGTTCGGACCAGAGATGGTGTCGCGCATCGCCTTCTGGCGCACCACTACAAGACGCCAGAAGACGAGCGTACGTCCGCGGCGCGTGCCATGCTTTGTCGCAACTCGCTTAGTCCGATTGGAATTTACAAAAAGCGGGTTGTGATCATTCATTGGCTGCCGAAATGAGAAGAGTCGTCACACTGAGCAAGGCAATCGGGCTCATGGTCCCGCTCGCCGTGGGTCTATGCGGGCTCGGCTGCGTGAACTTGGACAAGCCTGCGGATGTCGCCGCGTGCGCG
>CAZTTW010000745.1:0-3043 GCA_964616265.1 uncultured Myxococcales bacterium
CAGCTCAAGGACGCCGAGACCGCGCTGGTCCGAGCCCAGAGCGCACTCGCGACCCTGCTGTCCGAAGAGGACTTGGTGGATGTGGTTGATGCGTTCGACTTGGCAAGCGCTCCTGCGCAAGACACGGCTCTCGACAGCGCGCGAACCCGGAGGACCGATGTGCGAGCGCAGGAGGCGAGGCGTACTTCCAGCGCGCATCTTCGGCGCGATGAATGGGTGTACTACGCGCCGTCGCTGCTCGCGCAAGCGCAGGCGTTCAAGGAGACCGAGACGCCGCTTCAACCTGGGACGGGCTGGCAGATCGCCGTCGTGCTTTCCATCCCCTTCTACGACGGAGGCATGCGCTACGGCGTGCGCAGAGAGCGTGAAGCCCTTGACGAGGAAGCACGCTCCCAGCTCGAGGCGACCTTGCGCCAGGTGAGTGTCGAGGTTCGGACGGCCTTCCGCGTGGTCGCCAACGCGGACGAGAGTCTGCGCTCCGCTCGCGAGGCAGCGGCTGCCGCCACCACGGCGGCCACACTGGCCGACAAGTCCTACCGCGGGGGCGCCAGCACCAACATCGAAGTCGTCGACGCCGAACGCCGCGCTCACGACGCGGATTCGGCCGTGGCTCTGGCCGAGGACGCCGCTCGACAAGCGCGCCTCGATCTATTGGTCGCCACCGGCGCTTTCCCCTAGGCTTTGGACAGCCACGTTGCCAAGACTGCCATGGCGACGGCAGCATCGAGCCAATCGATTCGTCAACGTGATGGACTCGCGATGCGCTCAAGGCAAAAGGGTGTTTCTTCCGCCTAGGCCAATGCCAACAGCGGCGTGAGATCCGGCTATGCTCGAAAACCAATCGAGCCATCGGCAATGCGATACCAAGGCCCGCGCTTCCGCGGTGGCTGGTACGTGACCATCTACTACCTCGGTGGTTTCGTCGGGTCGACGGCGCCCGCCTTCTGTGGAGCCTTGGGGGATGGCCGGCGTGTGTGGCCCTTACGGGCAGGTTCGCCAATCCTGCATGGCCCGCTCAAATCGTGGCGTCAAGAGCCAATTATTGGGCACAGGCGCTCCCATCAGCGGTAAGGCTATGCCATGGCGACGTCTTCACTCAGTCTACTTCTCCACAGCCTGCGATGGCAGGATGTGGTGGACATTGCGGTTCTGACCCTGCTTGCCTCGGCTGCCTATCGCCTCATCCGTCGAACCGTCGCCGTGCAGGTCGCGCTGGGGCTGGCAATCTTGCTTGCCGGTTCGTGGGTCGCCAACTACTTCGGGCTAATCCTCGCCTCCCGCGTCCTGTCGAGTATCGGCTCCATCGCGGCTATCGCCACCGTGGTGCTGTTCCAGTCCGAGATTCGTCGAGTGCTCGGGAGAGTGACCCCGTCGCGATGGTTCGGCCGCAGCCCCACCAAGGCCAACCGTCTCGATGCCAACACCATCGTCGCCGAAGCCGCCTTCTCTCTGGCTGCACGGAGTAAAGGTGCGCTCATCGTCATTCCTCGCTGGGATCAAGTCTTCGACCACGTCACTGCGGGCACCGTCGTGGAAGCTCGGCTCTCGGTAGCTCTTATCGATGCCATTTTCACCTCGACTTCGCCCTTGCACGATGGAGCCATCGTACTGCGCGGTAGCGCGGTTCTCCGCGCCGCGGTGGTGCTGCCTCTGGCCACGGAAAGCGCGGATCCCACCCACGGCACCCGCCACCGCGCAGCGCTGGGACTAGCCCGCGCCACCGACGCATTGGTCGTATGCGTGAGCGAAGAGCGCGGCACAGTTTGCCTGGCCCACGACGACGAACTGGAAAGCATGCGCGACGAGAGCCAGCTGCGCACGACCTTGCAGTTGCTGGGCAGCGCGAGCGTGCGGCGCGAGCGCCTAGGCGTCGCCAGCGCTGGTTTGCCGTTGACCAGTCTGCTGCCCCACCTGGCCATCTTCGTGGGCGTGGTCGCCGCATGGGCCGCCTTGGCCCTCGACCGCTCGCATGCGATCACTCGCGTCGTACCCCTCGAGATTCGGGGTGTTACCGATGGAATCGCCGTCGATCCGCCTCGCCAGGCCAGCGTAGCCGTCGAACTGCGCAGTTCGCATCGCGAGCTAGAGAAACTGCCTCTCGATGCGGTGGAGGCCTACGTGGAATTGCAAAAGGACAGCTTCGGCGCGCACGTCTATCGTATTCACGCGCGTGCTCCTGCGGGCATCGAGGTCGCTAGCTTCGTGCCGGACACCGTGCAGCTTTTCGCGCGTCCGCGTATCGCGCCAACGACGCCGCCTAACGTTCATGGCGAGAGCGTCACCATCAAACGTCAGGTTGGAACACCCGCCCCGACCACGAACGACGCAGGTGTAGTGCCCCGAAAATAGCGATTGCTCGTATCCGGTCCGGCGCAATCTTGCCGGCCCCGGCAGATGCACCACGAGGCCGAAGCAACTTCGCGGTCGATGGACCGCGCCTTAGCTCGACCGGCCAATTAGCAGCCGAGTCTATCTCGGTCAATTCCCAGCATCCGCCGCAAGACTCACAAATTCGCAAACCTCGTTACGACAGGTGGCACCGGCCTTACACATGTCATTAGTCAATGGAGCACATGGAGGCGCCGGATTGCAGACGGGCTCGTTACTCGAGACGACTTCTTCGTATTTCGCATAAGCCGACTTGTTGATCGCGGCATTGGGACAACTCGGACCGCAGCATCCTATTCTTCCGTCGTAAACCGGAACGCAATCCGCATCGACCGAACAGCTCCTATCAAAGGCAGAGACGGCGACCGAGTGAGACGGGGAGCTACCGCAGCCCCAAAGCAGTGCTGACAGCACCAAGGAGCTCCCGAAGCATCCGCACGCTTTCATTTCGGAAGTCTGATGAAAACGGCGGAAGCGCGCAAGCTCAGCTCGATAAGGCAGTTGTTCATCAGAACATGCACTACGCGGCCGCGCTCAGCGATCATGTGGATCTTGGGCAGACATTCCTCCAGCTCGTCGCGGCTGTAGAGGTAGCGGAACCTTCGACGACTGGGATGTCTTTCGTCTCGCGGGTCCTCGTGCGCCGACCATGAAA
>CAZTTW010000746.1:0-3036 GCA_964616265.1 uncultured Myxococcales bacterium
TATCGGAAAATCTGGACCGAGCGCGGGTCGCCTTTGCGCTGGCACAGCGACGATTTGCTGAAGGCGGTGCGGGCGAGGCTTGGATCCGAGTGGGTGGTCGAGCTTGGCATGCGGTACCAGAATCCATCAATGGCGAGCGCGCTCGAAAGGCTGCGCCTCGCTGGCGTGGACCGTATCGTCGTGTTTCCGCTCTATCCGCAACAGGCGGCATCGACCACCGGGTCGACGGTGGCCGAAGCCATGCGCCTGGCCGCCTTGCCGTGGTCGCCGCCCATCCTGAGCGTCGTCGGATCTTTCCACGACGATCCGGCGTTTCTCGATGCCTTCGCCGCGCAGGGAGCTCCGCTTTTGAAAAGCGAGAAGCCTGACTGCGTGCTCTTCAGTTTTCATGGTCTGCCCGAGCGCCACGTCCGCAAGAGCGATCCGAGCGGAAGGTACTGTCTGGCTAACCACGATTGCTGCTTGACCCTAGGTTCCGCGAATTACGATTGCTACCGCGCCCAGTGCTTCGCCACGGCGAAGGCCCTGGCGGCGCGATTGGGCTTGGCCGCGGGCGCCTGGCGCGTGAGCTTTCAGTCGCGCCTCGGGCGCACCCGGTGGATCGAGCCGTACACGGATGTTGTGCTTCGCCAGTTGGCGGCGGAAGGGAAGAAGCGGCTACTCGTGTTTTGCCCAGCCTTCGTCGCCGACTGCCTCGAGACGCTCGAGGAGATCGGCATCCGGGGACGTGAGCAGTTCCGCGCCGCGGGCGGCGAGGCCTTGACGCTCGTGCCTTCCCTGAATTCCAGTGGCGCCTGGGCCGATGCCGTGGCCGCTCTTGCACGTCGACACGCAGGGGATCTCTAAATCCGAACCACGCTCGTGCGCAGCTCTTGCAAACAGTCGGGACAGAACTCGGCGGATTTCACGTCGATGTCCTCCACGTAGGTCGAGCTTCGCATCACGCAGACGGGATGATGGCAATGGACCAGCCCCGCCGTGTGGCCGAGTTCGTGGATCGCCTCTTTGGCCAGACGGTCGTTCAGCAGGGAAGCGCTACCAGGCAAGCCATAGCGACCATTGTCCAGGCGATAGATGGAGACGACGGCGGCGCGCCCGTCGAGCTGCGCTTCGCCGAACACGTAGGTGAGAATGGGAATGAACAGATCGACGCCGGCAACGCCGAGGATTCGGTCGCCGCTGTTGCTGCTGTCGGCCAGCAGGCTTTCCAGAATGACCGTCGAGTGATATTGCCCGCGCGACTTGTCGAATGCCATTTCGGGATCGAAGCGCGGTGGGCGAGTGGTCACCGTTGTCGAGAACGCCTTGGCGATACGGTTGCCGACGTCGTCGAGCAGACGCGCTTGTCCGGGAAGGCAGATGGGGACGAGGTGGACCACAGACTCCGTCCCGGTCTATGCGGGTTTGTTGCCGTTGGTGTCGGCGTCGCGAGATTCACCCCGCTGTAGACCGTAACGCTTGATCTTGTTGTACAAGGTCGCACGATCGATTTGCAGCAGGTCGGCCGATTGGCTGATGTTCCATCGCGTGCGGGCGAGGATCACGGCAATGTGCGCCTTCTCCATGTCGGCCAGCGAATCCCCCGCAGGCGCCGAAATGACTTGTGTCTCGGGCAAGACAAACGGCAGATCCTCGGGACGAATGACGCTGCCGCGGCTCACCACCATGGCGCGCTCGATGGCGTTGGCGAGCTCGCGAACGTTGCCGGGCCAGTCGTAAGCCATCATCTTCTGAATGGCTTCGGGGCTGATGTCGGAGACGCGCTTGTCCATCTGCAAGGCCAGTCGCTTGAGGAAGTGGCGAGCCAAGGTGCCGATGTCTTCCAGTCGCTCGCGCAGGGGCGGCAGCGCGATGCTGAACACGTTGATGCGGTAATAGAGATCTTGGCGAAAGCGCCCGTCGGCGACCATCTTCTCCAGATCTTCGTTGGTCGCGCAGACGATGCGGAAATCGACCTCCACCGGGCGCAAACCGCCGAGTCGCATGACCTCGCCGGTTTCGATGGCGCGCAAAAGATCCACTTGCATCTTGGGCGTGATGGTGCCGATTTCGTCGAGAAAGAGGGTTCCGCCATCGGCCATTTCCAGGCGTCCCTTGCGGCGGAAGTTGGCGCCGGTGAACGCGCCTTTCTCGTGGCCGAACAGCTCGCTTTCGAGGAGGCTGTCCGGCATGGCGCCGCAGTTGATGGGAATGATGGGAAAGAACTTGCGGGTACTGTTGGCGTGGATGGTGCGCGCCACCAGCTCTTTGCCTGTGCCGCTTTCGCCTCGAATCATGACCGTGGCGTTGGTCTGTGCTACCTGGCGAATCAGCTCCATCACCTTGTGCATGGCCGGGCTTTCCCCGATGACGAAGTCGGCGGACGACAGCTCGGCGATGGTTTCGCGCAACTGCGAATTCTCGTCTTCCAGCCGACGTTCTTTGAGGGCGCGGGCGACCAAGTGGGAAAGCTCGTCCGGGTCGATCGGCTTGGTCACATAGTCGAACGCGCCTTGCTTGAGAGCGCGTACGGCGGTGTCCACCGAGGCAAAAGCCGTCATCATGATGACGATGGTCTTGGGCGCGAGAGTGTGGATGCGTCCTTGCAGCTCCATGCCGTCCATGCCGGGCATCTTGATGTCGAGCAACACGATGTCGTAGCTGCCTTGTTCCAGCGCTTGCAGGGCCAAGGTGGCATTGGCGGCGGTTGATACGTTCAGCCCATCTTTGCGAAACCAATGCAAGAGCGAGTCCCGCACGGAGAGCTCGTCGTCGACAATCAGGATGCTAGCTTTCTGGGGAGACATTCGAATCCTTGGTGGCGTGGTCGGTGGGTGCGGGGTCGCGCGGCAGGCGGACCGTGAAGGTGGCTCCTTTGCCTGGCTCGGAGGTGACGTCGACGGTGCCGCTGTGGCCGCATACGATGCCGTACACGACGGCCAGTCCCAGGCCCACGCCACTTTCCTTGTCTTTGGTGGAGAAGAACGGCTCGAAGATGTGGCCGATGGCGTCTTCGGGAATGCCGACGCCGGTGTCGGAGACGATGAATTCGATGAG
>CAZTTW010000747.1:0-3024 GCA_964616265.1 uncultured Myxococcales bacterium
GCGGCCCGACGTCCGAGTCTTTGTAGCGGTAATATTCCTCGCCGTCGGACGCGACCTCCGAGCGCCAGCCGCCGATGGTGGTGCGCCAATGGACGAGCGGCACCTTTTCACCGCGCCACTTCACGAACAGCGTGAACGACGGGAAATGCTCCCTCGGCTGCGCCAGGCGCTCACCCTTGGCGTTGAAGGGAAAGTCGTACCAGATGTCGCCGCGGTCTATTTCAGCCACGAGATCCATGTGCGGCCCGTAATAGTCTGGCAACGGCGGAAAGCGAACCGCCACATGCAGCGACCGGAAATCGCTGTCGGCGTGGCGGCGAAAAAACGCCAAGGCGTCCTCGGGCGAGGCCAAGCCCAGCCGTACCATCACCGCGTCGGTCGCTTGGTCCACCAGATCGGGCACCGGAACGTCCTCACCGGCCACGTTCTTGTAGGTGGGCAGCTTGCGTAGTTTGCCACGCTTGGGTAGTGGCATGGCCTCGATGGCGCTGCCGTCCTCGAGAATGCGTCCCGCCTGCGCGGCACGCTCGGCGAGCACGCGGCGCAACGCCTGAAAATCGTTTTGCAAGAGCGGCCGAGCCATCGCCTCCAGCGTGCCACGCGTGAGATCCGCTTGCGCGAACACAGCGTTCTTCTGCTGGAAGTCGAGCGCGGCACTGCGCATGGCCCCGTCGTAGAACCCTTCCTTGTGCTTGCTCGCATCGAGCAAGCCTTCGCAGAGGAGACGCCTTTCCACTTCGGCGAAGGCGGCGCGCTGAGACTCGGTACGCCGATGGTCTTTCACGTCCTTGGCGTAGCGCGGATCCTTCTGTGCCAGCTCTTCCAGGGTGGCAGCGTCGGCCTTCTTTTGCGCAGCCTCCAGGCGCAAACCGCGAAAATGGTGCTTGGCGCTTTCCTTCTTCTCGGTGCTGCTGCCCCACGTTTCGATGCTCTCGACAGCCAGCAACTTGGACTTGTCGATGGTGCTTTCGCAGGTTCGAGCGGCGTCTTCGAGGAAGCGTCGGCGCATCACCGACAGCGCCGGCGGCACGCCGTACAGTTCGAGGTAGTTGCGCGCGCCAGGCGGCAAAGGCTCGCCGTCGCCGTCGGTGTGATCGCTCGCCAGTCCGACGAAGACCGCGCGGTAGCGGTTGGGCAAAGGCGCACCGTCGCTGGCCTTGCCGTCTTGGAACAGGAAGGGGGCAAAATCGTCCGAAAGGTCGACGAGGGTGAGTCCGCGGCTCCGCGCCAGATCGGCGTCGACGACACGCTCGACGCCAGCGACGACTTGAATGGCACGACGCTCGGGCGCGAGGCCAGGAGCTTCCGGCAACGCATCCTCGTCAGGCTTGGGCGGAGCCACCAGCTCGGGCTTGATCGCAGGTGTGCCAGTCGCGGAATTCCCGGCCGTGGCAGTCGGCACCAACGAGGGCGGCGGAACTTGCGTGGCGACGGGCGATGGGCCGCGTTCGCGGCAGGCGACCGTGCTCATCGCCGTGCTGACGACGGCGATGAGAAGAGCGGCGATGCGCTGGGGAGGCGTTCGATCCACGAGATTCGGGTGGGATCTACCAGTGCTCGACAGAAAATGGCGAGACGAAATGGCGAGATTTGTCCGGGCCGAAGCAAATCGTCTAGGATGCGCGCCATGAAACGCGTCATCCTTCTCGCAACCGTGTTCGTCGCCCTCTCGGCCACTCGTACCGCCAGCGCCACGGAAGTCGGAACGAGCCGTCCGTTCGGCCTCGGTGTCCAACTTTTCGATCCCACGGCCCTCATCGGCAAATACTTTCTGGATCGAAACGACGCGCTCGACTTCGGCCTCGGGTTCTGGGATTACGGCCGTTGCTACGACAACGGCTACGGAACCTACTGCAACGACTACCACCAAGCCTTCAGCATCCACTTCGACTACCTCTATGAGGAGCCCATCGTGGACAGCACGGTCCGCCTGGACTGGCATGTGGGAGCCGGCGGGCGCATGTTGTTTGGCGACAACGTGTACCACGACAACAACGGCGGGCACTCGTCAGCGCTCTTTGCGCGCGTGCCGGTCGGCCTGGACCTGACGTTTCGCCGGCCGAAGTGGCTCGAAACTTATCTCGAAATCGGCCCCGGGCTGTGGATCTTTCCGCCTCTGCATTTCGACATCGACGTCGGTCTGGGCGTTCGCGCCTATTTCTAGTGCCCGCAGGCGCGAGCCAGCGCTCGGACGATAGTTTGCGGAAGATGCTGGCTCCTCAATATCTTCGCGCTATGCAATTCAGATGAGATTTATCTTCTTTGTTCTCGTTGGTCTCGTCGCCAATTGCGTCAACATCGACAACATCTGCCCTCACAAACCCATCACCCAGGGCGTGTTCGGCGAGATTCTGGATGCCAACGGCACCCTCGAGCAGAACGTCGAAGTCGACATCTACGGGATCCTCAACGGCGTGCAGGACGCCAAGATCGCCAGCGCCCAAACCAGCCGTGGCGGCTACCAGTTCAACATGAACCCGTCGACCTATATCGTGTGCGCGAAGACCGTCTGCACCCAGGTCACGGTGCCGACCGGCCTGGTCGATCTGTCCGCGAGTGACGCCAGCGCGGGCCTGACGTGGAACGCGCCCATTGCAGTGCCGCCCGCGCAAGCGATTGGCCCGTGCACGTTCGGCAACTAGCTTGCGCTATTCCGTTGGCGGATCGGTCAGCGAATCGCTGACGATGATGCTACCGGAGGCCGCCGCAGGCGAGCGGCGCGAGCTCTCGGCATCGTCCGGGCTCGTCGCGACGGGAACCGCGGACACGACCATACCGGAGACGGTCGAGGACACCGGCGCAGGCACCCCCAACATACGTGCTTTCCAACGGGCAATCGCAAATTCGAAATCAGCGTAGGAAATCATGGCCCACTTAGCGTACTTGGTTTTGCCGGGGAAGGGAAACATCCATTCCCCGGATCCCAGAATCAGTGGATCAGCTTCTTGTACTTGATTCGGTGCGGTTGGGCCGCTTCGGCGCCCAAGCGGCGCCTGCGATCGACTTCGTAGTCTTGGTAATTGC
>CAZTTW010000748.1:0-1357 GCA_964616265.1 uncultured Myxococcales bacterium
GTGTGCAGAACGAAGCGAGCAGGAATCGTGGCGTGCACCAGCGACTCGACGGAAGCGCGCTTGCCCGACGGTCGCAGCACATGACAAGCGTATTCGCTTGCCAGGGCCTCGTCCGAGAGCGTAGGCACGCCTACCAGGCGCTGGGCATAAGCCAGATCGAGCACCACGAAGTCGTCGGACGAAACCCTCGCCAGATTGGCGCCCGAGGTTTTTACGAAAAGCGCCGGCGTGCTCTCGCCGAGCGCGTTTGCCACCGCGCCCTTGCACGACGTGTTGCCGCCGCCGTGCATGGCCAGATCCAGCTCGGCACCCAGCAGTCGCGTGGCATACACCAGCGACGCAAGGTCGGTGTCACCCGCCGTAGCTGCGAGCTTGGCGGCCTCCGAGTCGGACCAACGCCTCTGCATCTTATCGCTTCCGAGCCTGCGCGCTGGCGGACTCGTAGAACGCGAAGCCTTCTTCAGGCGTCTTGCCTTCGTGCACGACCTTGCGCACGGCCTGAATCATGGCCACCGGCGCCTCGGCTTGGAAGATGTTGCGGCCCATGTCGACGCCGGCCGCGCCTTGCGAAATCGCGGCGTGGGCCATGCGAAGGGCATCGAGCTCGGGCAACTTCTTGCCACCGGCGATGACCAGCGGAACCGGGCACGAGGCCGACACCGTCTCGAAGTCCTCGTCCACGTAGTACGTCTTGACGAACGCCGCGCCCAGCTCGGCGCAAATGCGACAGGCGAGCCGCATGTACTTGGCGTCGCGCACCAGCTCTTTACCGACGGCGGTGACCGCCAGAACCGGAATGCCGTAGCGATTTCCCTCGTCCACCAAGCGAGTCATGTTGGCCACCGACTGCGTCTCGAACTCGCCACCGATGAAAACCTGCACCGCCACCGCCGAGACGTTCATGCGAATGGCGTCTTCCATGCTCACGGCGATCTGTTCGTTGGATAGCTCTTTTAGAATGCTGGGACCACCGCTCGCGCGCATGACCACCGCGTTGGAAACCGCCGGCGGAATCACACTGCGCAGAATGCCCCGCGTGAGCATCAGAGCGTCCGCGTACGGCGCCAGCGGCAGGATGCTGAGGTCGACGCGCTCGAGCCCGGTCGTCGGCCCTTGGAAATAGCCGTGGTCGAAGGCCAGCATCACCGCCTTGCCCGACTGCGGATTGAAGATGCGCGCCAGCCGGTTGTTCATGCCCCAGTCGTGCGCGCTCGATCCCTTGAGGAAGAACTTCGGGCTCTCCTGTGGAACGTTGGCGTGAAATTCTTTCTGCGCTTTGGCAGGGGCGTCAGCTTCGGGCATGGGCTTCTCCTTGTACGAGTCGGCCAGAAAGGCCGGCCGAAACGTAACACAAAAT
>CAZTTW010000748.1:1457-3021 GCA_964616265.1 uncultured Myxococcales bacterium
CCCGCCGACTACTTCACGCCTTTCCCCACGGCATCAACTCGGCAGCGACCTCGGCGGCGATGCTCGCACCGGCGTGCTCGATCTGGACAATGGCGCCGACGGGAACCGCGCTTGCGAGTACGGCGAGAGCGACGGTGGCTTCGCCGGGAAGCTTGGCGGCGCTGGTGATTTGGCCAGCGGCGGGCATCGACGGCCCGGCGATCTTGTCGGCCGCCGCGGGCGTGCTTTCGCCAGTCACGCGCAGAAGGACCAGGCGTTTGCGCACGATACCGCGGTCGCGCATGCGCACGATGGTTTCCTGCCCGACGTAGCAGCCTTTGCCGTGGTCGATGGCCGCGCCGAGACCGATCTCGACGGGAAAACGGTCGGGCGTGATTTCCGCGCCGACCTTCGGCTCGAGCGCGACGATGCGCAGTGCCTCGGCCAAGGACGGATCCAACCGCGCAACGCCCTTGTCGACGAGCGCCTGCACGAGGCCGTCTCGCGCTTCGCGCGTCGCCACCACGCAAAGACCATCGGTTCCGCAGGCGCGGCCATGGGCCAGCCACAGCGGACCGAAAGGACTCGGCACCTCGGCATGGTCGAAAAGCGGTGCTTGCAGAAGCGGCGGCACATTGGCTACGCCCAGCGCCGTCAGCGCGTCGATGGCTTGCGGACCGAGAATCGCCAGCGTCCCGAGCTCGTCCTCCACGACGATCTGAAAATCGTCCATGATCGCGTACTTGCCGAGCCCCGCCGCCACCTCGCTCCCCTGCCCGGCCGCGACCAGCAGGCGCACGCTGCGTGCCCGCACGAATGCGAGCAAGCTTGCCAGCACCCGACCCTTCACGTCCAAGAGCAAGGTTCGGCTGCCCTGCCCGGCGGTCTTGCTAGCGATGGTTCCGGAGGTAATTCGCTGCAAGAACGTCTGGCGGTCATTGCCGGTGGCGCGCAGGACATCGTGGCGGACTCCGTCGAGCACCACCGCGGACTCGTGCAAAGCTTGCAGGCTGGTCATTTCAGACATGTCTCTTCCTTGGATGCGCGGGTGCCCATTCGAGGTGCTCGCGTTCGCGTAGGCGGGCTTTCCGTCGCCGAGCGGCTTCCTGGAACCGGCGTTTCTCAAAGGCCGTCACGGTGACGAGCTTGGGAACTTCCCGTGGTCGTCCCTCCTCGTCAACAGCGACGAACGTCAGCAACGCGTGCGTGGCGGTGGCGCGCTCGCCGGTCCAGGGATTTTCGGACAAAACGTTCACCTCGACCTCCATGGACGAGTGCGCGGCAAAGCTGACCTCGGCGCGGACGATGACGAATTCCTGAACGTGGACAGGACGCAGAAAATGCAGTCTGTCCATGGACACCGTTACCGCCGGTCCACCCGCATGGCGAGCAGCGGCGATGGCGGCCGCCACATCGATCCACTGCATGACCACCCCGCCAAACAGTGTTCCCATCGAATTGGTGTAACCGGGTAACACCGCCTGCGCGGTTTCCACCCGAGTCGCCGCCACCGTGTGCCGCTTTCGAGCCTGCCTCATGAATGGATTGCGGTATCATGCGGTCTTTCACGGGTCAAACTCGAAGC
>CAZTTW010000749.1:0-3021 GCA_964616265.1 uncultured Myxococcales bacterium
CGGTGGCGCCGAATATGAGGCCGGCGCCGGTGGCGTCGCCCAGAATGGGATCGAAAGCCGATTCAGGCATGGACGGCAAATCCATGTCGTGCATCCTGGCTTTCTTTGTAGTCCTTGCCGCTCGATATCAGGGTCGCGTAGACGGCGATATCACCCTCATAGGCGGTCAGCGTCTGTTGCGCGAGATCGACGAGAACCCATCTCGCTCCGACTGGAATCGAAGCTGGCGGGCTGCGAAAGGTTATGATCCGAACATCTCGCCTTGGAAGCGCTCCGATGTTCGTCACGACGCTAGCGCCATCGATTTCCAGCACTGGGATTCGGTCGTGGCGATGTAGTTCGTTCGCCTTGTTCATTCCTAGGGCGTGCACGTCACGTACGACGAAGGCGAGTGGCAAACGTGGTCGAAACTCGCCCTGAAAGAGACTCGGAGTGAGTCTTTGTACGCGGCGGACACGCACGAAGCCGCCCTCGATCCGCTCTAGCCATCCCAGTTTCCGAAGCTCGACATTGGGCAAGAATGCCATCTCCCGGTTAATCCGTTTGCGCGTCGCGATCGGTCCATTGAGTCGTGGCTCCTTGAATATCGTGATGCCAGTCTTGCCGACCCGTCCATACCACGAACCCTCAGCGTTTGGCGCACGCGGGGCGTCCACCTCCTTGGTGTTTGAATTGAGCACCTTGAGCTCGACAGCACCGTCATTCCCGAGCAACGCCCAGGCGTGCACTGCGGCGCAGTCAGGCGCACAGGAGGTCACCGTAACTACGGCACCCTCGCGCAACAGTCCCACCTCCGGACTGCTGGTTTCAGGTCGCGCGCGGATCCGCGCGAAACTCGTTCTTACGACTGCCGAGAACGGCGCGGTTAGGGGCCAGCCGCCTTCCTGTACGAAGTTGACTGCTTCGTCGGCGGAACTCGGGCACGCGAAGATAAAAATCAAGAGCGGGCCACATACCGCGAGACTGCGCAGCGAAGGTGTGGCCATCAAAGTGCCGTGTTGCCATCTGGGACTGGAAGCTTTGAGTGTTCGCTCATACTGATTTGAGCCACAGCAGCAAGATATGCGCCGACGAACGAATCTGCCAAACGAGGCGTGAGCGACGAAATGTGCAAGGGACAAACCTCTCTCTAGACCTAGCCGTCAGTCTTGGGAGCCGGTTGGGCGGGTGGCGAGAAGGGCGACACCGAGCCAGTGGCGGCCAGCGCCTCGTAGAACTTTACGCGCGCGACGGCTTCCTGCTGACCTAGCGCCATGAGCGCCTTCGCCCGCTCGGGGCTGCTCTGGGCGAGCGACTTGAAGCGCGTCTCCGTCATCGCCCACTGTTCGTAGGTGTGAGTCGGGTGCTTCGAGTCGAGCTTGAGCGGGTTCTCGCCTTTGGCGTAGAGCGCCGGGTTGAAGCGGTAGAGCGTCCAGGCGCCGCTGTCCACCACCGCGGCCTGGTGATCCAGGCCCTTGGCCATGTCGATGCCGTGGGCGATGCAGTGGCTATACGCGATGATCATCGAGGGGCCGTTGTACTGCTCGGCCTCGATGAAGGCGCGCACCGTTTGCACGTCGCTGTAGCCCATGGCGACGGTGGCAACGTAGGCGTTGCGGTAGGCCATTGCCATGAGGCCAAGATCCTTCTTGCCCGTCTGCTTGCCGGCCGCGGCGAACTTGGCCACCGCGCCGGTCGGGGTCGACTTCGAGCACTGACCACCGGTGTTCGAGTACACCTCGGTGTCGAGCACCAGGATGTTCACGTTGCGCCCGCTGGCGATGACGTGGTCGAGACCGCCGTAGCCGATGTCGTAGGCCCAGCCGTCGCCACCGACGATCCACACGCTCTTCTTGACCAGCATGTCGGCTACGGTGAGCAGGTTCTTGGCGTCCGCATCGGCGCCGAGCTTGCCGAGGGCATGCTCGAGGGTCACCACACGCTCACGTTGCGCACGGATACCTGCTTCGTCGCTTTGGTTGGCTTCGAGCAGCCCGGTCACGAGCTCGCCAGGCAGCTTGCTGCCCAACTTCGCGAGCAGGATCTTGGCGTACGCGTTCTGCTGATCGATGGTCAAGCGAAAGCCAAGACCGAACTCGGCGTTGTCCTCGAACAGCGAGTTGTTCCATGCTGGGCCGCGGCCGTCCTTGTTCTGGGCAAACGGCGTGGTGGGCAAGTTGCCGCCGTAGATCGACGAGCAACCGGTGGCGTTCGCGATGATGGCGCGGTCGCCGAAGAGCTGGGTGAGTAGCTTGTAGTACGGCGTCTCGCCACAGCCCGAGCAAGCGCCCGAGTACTCGAAGAGCGGCTGCAGGAACTGCGAGCCTTTGACCGTGTCGACCTTGACCAGGCTGCGATCGACCTCGGGAATGTCGAGGAAGAAGGCGTAATTCTCACGCTCGGCCGCACGCAAAGGCATTTGCGGCGCCATCATGAGAGCGCGCTTGCTGGGCTCTTTCTTGTCCTTGCCCGGGCAAACTTCCACGCACAGGGTGCAGCCCGTACAGTCTTCTGGAGCGACCTGAATCATGTAGGCCTGGCCGTCGAACTCCTTGCCCTTGTACTTCATCGACTTGAGGGTTGCCGGTCTGCCCTCAAGCAGTTTCGGATTCGCGACCTTGGCGCGAATCGCGGCGTGCGGGCAGACCAGGGTGCACTTGTTGCACTGGATGCACAGGTCTGGGTACCACACCGGGATTTCCATCGCGATGTTGCGCTTCTCCCAGCGTGCCGTGTCGGTGGGGAAGGTGCCGTCCACCGGGAAGGCGCTGACCGGCAGCTTGTCGCCACGGCCCGCGATGATCTCGGCGGTCACCTTGTGCACGAAGTCCGGTGCTTCCTTGGCCACCAGCGGCGGCATCTTGAGCTTGCTCGACGCCACGGCAGGCACCTTGACCTCCATGAGGTTGGCGATGGTCTGGTCCACGGCACGGTAGTTCTTCTCCACCACGTCCATGCCCTTGCGCTCGTAGGTCTTCTTGATGGCTTTCTTGATCTTGTCGATGGCCACGTCGGGCGGAAGCACGCCCGAGATGTTGAAGA
>CAZTTW010000750.1:0-3020 GCA_964616265.1 uncultured Myxococcales bacterium
ACTCGCGACGAGCTCCTGGCGTGTTCCCTGGCGGACGTCGTCGTCGACGATGCACGCGTGGCGATCACCGCGTGCCTCGCCAAGGTCATGCGTGATGGATCGGGCCGCTGCGAAGAACGGCTACGGCGCAAGGACGGCTCTACGGTAACCGTCGAGCTGACCATGCGTCGAATGTCCTCCCGTGCGGATCGCATCGTTGTCCTGGCACGCGACATCAGCGAGCGTAGGGAGGTCGAAGAGGAGCGGCTGTCCACCATGCGGTTGTTCCAGCTCATCCAGCAGCCGAGCAGCCTCGAAGATTTCATACGGAATGCGGCCGGGCTCCTGCGCGACCTTTCCCGCTGTTCGGCCGTCGGCATCCGACTGGCCGAAGGCGACGATTTTCCCTACTACGAAACCATCGGCTTTTCCCAAAGCTTCGTCGATCTCGAACGCTATCTCTGCGAACGCGACGGGCTGGGCCGCATGGTCCGCAACGACGGCGGCAAGCCGGTTCTCTCCTGTTTTTGCGGGAGCGTGCTGAGCGCGGGCCGAGGCGACGGCAACCCCGGCCGCGAACGCGGTGCCTTCTGGACCAACTCGACATCAAACCTGCTCGCCAATTCCTCGGACAGGCCCAGAGTCCGAAACCAATGCAACCGCGAAGGCTACGAGTCCTTGGCGCTCATTCCTCTCCGAGCAGGAGAGCAGGTCTTGGGTCTCGTCCAGCTGAACGACAAACAGCCGAATCGCTTTACGCCCGAACGCGTGGCGCTTCTGGAACGGATAGCCGACTGCCTCGCCCTCGCCATTTCCCACCGCAGGGACCAAGCCGCCCGCGAGGTCAGCGAAGAGCGCTTCCGTCGCTTGCTGGAGTCGACGACCGACTATTCCTACGCCGTCGAGCACCGGGAGGGACGCCAGGTCCAGACCCGCCACGGCGTGGGCTGCGAAAAAGTCACCGGCTACACGGTCGATGACTTCGCTGCCCGGCCATCGCTGTGGCTCGACATGGTCGTTCCGGAAGACCATGCGGCCGTGCTCGCTTTCGCCAACCGCATCGATCAGGGCGAGACCCCGTCGCCCATCGAGCACCGAATCATTCACAAGAACGGTTCGATCAAGTGGGTCCGCAACACCGTCGTGTCTCGGCCCTCGCAAGGTTCGGGCGGATTCATCCACGACGGGCTCATCTCCGACATCACCGACCGCCGACGGTTGGAGTCGCAGCTCCGCCAGGCGCAAAAAATGGAGGCCATGGGCCAGCTGGCAGGCGGCGTCGCGCACGACTTCAACAACATTCTTGCAACCATGTTGATGGAGCTTGGGCTGCTGCGCGAAGAGCCGGAGCTGTCCGAGAGCATACGGACGGGCCTGCACGAGCTCGAGACGTCCGTGGCACGCGCCACCGGCCTTACCCGTCAGATTCTTGCCTTCAGTCGTCGCCAGCTCATGCAGATGAAACCGCTGCGTCTCGACGCCCTGCTGAGCGATCTGCACAAGATGCTGATACGCATGCTCGGCGAAACCATTGATGTCGAGCTCAACGCCTCGGAGGGAGATCACACCATCAAGGGCGACGGCGGCATGATCGAGCAGGTGGTGATGAATCTGTGCGTAAACGCTCGCGATGCCATGCCGACGGGCGGGCACATTCATCTCGCCATCGAGAACGTTCTGCTTTCCGAGGTGGACATGGCCCGCAATCCGGAAGCACGCGCGGGTCGCTTCGTCCGACTGAGTGTCAGGGACACCGGCTGCGGCATGAACGAAACCGTCCGCCAGCACCTCTTCGAGCCTTTTTTCACGACCAAGGAAACCGGCAAGGGTACGGGCCTTGGATTATCGACGGTCTACGGTATCGTCAAACAACACGACGGCTGGATCGAAGTCGAAAGCCAAGAAGGCAAGGGCAGCACCTTCCACGTCCTGCTCCCCGCCTTCGAAATGGCGGCGCAGGTGACGGGCCCCGACGCGTCCGAGTTGCCGCCACGAGGACGCGGCGAAACCTTGCTGGTGGTGGAGGACGAGCCAGCATTGCGCCTGGCGCTCGTGTCGATCCTGCGTCGCTTCGGCTACAGCGTTCTCGAGGCCGACAGGGCCGATGCCGCTCAAGCGATGTGGCGAAAACACGGCCCACGCATCGACTTGCTCATTACCGACATGGTCATGCCCGGCGAGATGTCGGGCCTGCAACTGATCCAGGCGCTGCGTGCCGAACGCCCCCAGCTTCAGGCGATCATCTGCTCCGGCTACCTCGGTACCCACGGCATTCCCGCATCCGCAGACATCCAGATATTGCCGAAACCCTTCGAGACAGCCACCCTGCTGCGCACGGTTCGCCGCTCGCTCGACGAGAAGCTAAGTCAGTAGCCAGCCGCGAATCAGCCGAGCCAGCGCGGACGGCACGAGCGGCTGCTGCGTTCGCAGCGTGATGTCCTCGCGACGGAACCACGTCCGCTGGCGACGGGCATAGGCCACGGTGGCGGTCTTGGTATCTGCGACGGCGTCATCGAGGCTCGAGGCTCCGTCGAGGAAGAGGCCCATCTGCTTGTAGCCAAGCGCTTGCATGGCGCGGGCCGGTGCAAAACCCGCGGCGCGCAGGGCTCGTACCTCGTCGAGAAAGCCGGCGGCCATCATGGCGTCCACGCGATGTCTGATACGCGGCCGCAGAAAATCGAGGTCGAGCTCCAGCAGGACCGAGAATAGGCGCAACGGCGGGGCCGGCACGGCCTTCTGGCGGCGCAAGGCACTGATGGTCGTTCCGGTCTGCTCGTACACCTCGAGCGCACGACTCGTGCGCACGAGATCGCCCGGTAGAATCTTCGCGGCGGCCTCGGGATCGATCGCGCGCAAACGCTCGTGCAAGACCGGAACTCCGACCTGCGCGGCCTCGGCCTGATGGCGCGCGCGAATTTCCGGATTGGACGGCGGCGCTTCGAAAAGCCCGCGCACGAGTGCCCGGAAATAGAGTCCTGTTCCGCCGACGATAATGGGCAGGCGCTCGCGCCTTTCACAAGCCTCGATGAGCGTGCGCGCCG
>CAZTTW010000751.1:0-3014 GCA_964616265.1 uncultured Myxococcales bacterium
CGACCACGACCGACTCGCCTGAGAAAGGTGGAAACTTCCAGTGGGTGACCGTCGTGCGGACACACTCGGTGAGGTCATTGTCCACGTGAGGCAAGAGATTCATGGACTGCACGATGCCTGTCGGCTTCACCGTGATCTCCAGCGTCACACCAAGCCCTGACTGCATCTGCAGCGCCGAGTTCTTCTTCAGCGCGCGCTCGTAGCACTTTTGCAAAGCCTGGGCGCCTTGCCGCACGACCTTGCTCGCCTCTTTCGGATTGAGGTCGCCCTTGCCCAGAACGATGTCGCCATCGCCCGGGCCGCGCTTGTCCTTGATGTCCGCGATGAGATTCAGGATATCCGGATCGGTCAACTCGACCCTTGCCGGATTCGTCATCGCCTGCGCGAGCTTCTGCTTCAGCTCGGCAACCTGGGCTTTCAGGTCGTTGACATCCTTCTTACACGTTACGACTTTGTCGTTTGCCTCGTTCAGGCGTCGAGTCCATTCCTCGGAATCGTTCCCTTTGCATCCCCAAAGCGCGAGCGTAGCCAAGAAAGCGGCGGTCAAGGTTCGTTTTGGCGTTTCCACATTTTCCTCTCGGTCGAATCCTTAGATCTAGCCCCGCTGGCTCCCCGACGCAACTTCGCCCCCCGTCGTTGGCTCCTCAGCAATCGTCAGGCCGGCCCGCGGGCTTGAATGGCGCGCTGACCGCAATAGCTACTTCTGCCGCGCTTCCTCGTCGGAGAATTCGACCTTGCCGCTGTACTTCGGCCCCTTGCCACGCAGCCAGAACTTGGTCGTCGCCAGCACACGTGTACCCGATTCGACCGTCATCAGATACTGCTTGTTCACGTCGAATTCGGGCTTCGCGACGGTGATGCTAGCCGAGAAAATGCGGCTGCCTCGCTCGCGCGTGTACTGCTCGTCGCCGGCGACGAAATGCTGCGCCCCACCATCAACCTGCCAGAACTTGACCGTGATTTCGTTGTCGTTGAGCGGTCTGGCAAAAAAAGCGATGTATTCGAACTTCCAGACGGCAACGTCGTTGCCCTTTTCTTCGATCGGCCAAATCTTGTCGATCGAAGCGCGATGGATGGCCTGGATAAAGGCCCCTTCGGAAGAAAAGCGTGAGGGCAGACGGCTGTCCGTAATGACAATGCGTCCCTTGAAAACGTCCTCGGGCTTCGCCGCGAAAGCCGTCGAGCAGAGCAAGACCATTCCCAGAACGGCCGCGGTAACACGATTCAACTTCAACATCGCAACCTCGTGTGAAACTGTTGTTGGAAACGATAAATCTTGCCGTTTTCGTAGGAGGAAGAACAGGGCTTTTTTGACGGGGTCGCCTGCCCTGCTAGCTTGTTCTTTAATGTCGCGCGCATTGAACGTTAAGTCCCGTACAGGGACGGCCGAAAGTAGCGCGACGTCCCTACCTACCAGTGCGGACTACGCGCAAGCCGTCGCGGAAGCCCACACGTCGTCGGACGCTGCCGGCCGGACGCTCGGCAGCGCAGATCTTCTGATTGGCATGCTCCGCGCCGGCGGGGCTGCCGCCAGGGTGCTCGCCGAACGCGGCATTTCCGCAACCGCAATCGATGTGTTCGCTGCGAAGGCGCGGCCGGACGACGGTCCCGACGCCAATTCCATCGTACAGACCAGCCGCGAGATTGCGGTGGGCCTAGGCGCAATCCAGACCGATTCACTCCACTTATTGCTCGCGCTTCTTCGTGACGAGGGCGCGGCGACGGCCACGTTGAGACTCGCCGGCGCAGATCCAGCCAAGCTGCGGGCCGTGGTCATGCGCGTCCTCACCGGCCCGGCCGAGCAGCACGAACGTCGCTTCGCGCGCGCACCCTCCCCGACGGCAGCGGAAAAGACCCTGCGTTCGCCGGTGAATAGCACCCCGCCTTCTTCGGCGGAGGTTCCCCGCTCGGAACAGCCTTCCGCGATGCCAGCTCCAGCGCAAGAGCCGCCGAGCGCGCTTGCGCCCATCGCCCCGCCGCACGTTCCTGTGCTCTATCGCGAGCGTGAGGTCGGCCGGCTCCTCGATCTCCTCCAGGCCAAGACCGCGCGTGTGATCGCGTTGGTCGGCGACGTGGGCTCGGGCCGAACGGCGCTGCTCTCGGCGCTTGCCGCTGCGAGCTTGGATCCGCCGGTCATTCCGGTGGGAGACATCGGCGCCGCAGCCTCGCCGGGAGCGCTGCTGCTGTCGCTGCATCGCAGTGCCCCCGCCCTTGCCCCCATCGTCCTGGACAGCGTGGCTTGGCTCGGTCCCGACGGGAGCGACGGGGTGATCCAGCTGCTAGGCTGCGCGGCCGCTGGCCGGCGTTGGATCCTGTGCCTGACCCCGGCGGATCTGCGCCGCATCGAGATCGAACAGGCGGATCTTCGCCACGCCCTCGAGCTCGTCGCGCTGCCCTCGCCCGAGCCGAGCATGCTGCTGGAAATGATCGAGACCGGGCTCGACGCGCTCCGCTCGGAGGCCGGTCTGCCATTCGCGCCCGACGTCGCGCAAGTGCTGGTTCGACTCTCGCCGCGTTACCCGTGCGAGCGGGCCCAGCCCGGCCGCGCGCTGTCCATCGCCGAGGTGGGACTGGCGCGCGCCCAGCGTCGCGGTCAAAACGAAGTCACAGCCCGTGACATCGCCGAGGTCATTGCCGACGCTTCGGGCGTGCCCGCAAGCCAGCTTTTGCGCGACGAGGACGAGCGCTTTTGCGCTCTCGAGCAGAGACTGGCCGAGCGAGTGGTCGGTCACGCCGAAGCTCGCTCGAAAATCGCGTCGGTCTTGCGGCGCAGTTATGCCGGTTTTCGTGGCCACAAGCCCCTCGCCTCGCTGCTCCTCCTTGGCCCGACCGGTGTGGGGAAGACCGAAACCGCGCGGGCCATTGCCGAGGCGCTCTTCGATGGCGAGTCGGCCTTGGTGCGCATCGATCTTTCGGAATACAGCGAAGCCCACTCCATCGCCCGTCTCATCGGATCACCACCCGGCTACGTAGCTCACGAGGTAGGCGGCCTGCTGCCCGAAGCCATTCGTCGT
>CAZTTW010000752.1:0-3011 GCA_964616265.1 uncultured Myxococcales bacterium
CCCCATCGCACCAGTCGACGCCAAGCACCGCTCGCGATACTGTTGCACCGTCTCGTGACTTTTCGCCGACTGCTTCTCCTTGTGGCCGTGACCCTTGCTGCGCCCAGCGCGCTGGCGGGTCCGCTCGACGATGCGCACGTCGCGGATACGGGATTCTCCGGACCGACCAGCGGTGACCTGACGGCAATCTATTGGAATCCGGCGGGGCTTGGCTTGTTGCAGGGGCCGCAACTCATGCTCGGCGGCTCGTTGCAACTCACGTCGGTACGGGTGGACCGCAGCTCGAGCCCGGGCTCGACGACGTTTCCCACCACGGCGGGAAGCGGCACGTTGCAGCCATTCCGCTGGCCGCTGGGGCCGGCGAGCTTCATCGGCATCGGGGCCGGCTTCGGCCACCGCTTCGGCATTGCGATCGCGCTTTACTCCCCGTTTTCCTCCACCCTGTCCATGCCCGAGAACGCGCCGACGCGCTACCAGCTCGTGAGCCTGGACCTGAACCATCTAGCGCCTACCATCGGGCTCGCCATCCACGCCACGGACTCCATCCAAATCGGCGTCGCGCCCAGCTTCGTCTTTCCTACCGCACACCTGGTTTTCAAAGAGACGCCCGTAGGCGGTTCCAGCGAAGACCCGACAACCGCGTCAACCTATGACCTCGCTACGCAGGGAATTCTCGTGCCCGCCTACATTCTGTCGGTCGGCGCGCAATACCGCCGCGGCCGTTTTTCACTGGGCTTTTCGTACACCACTGCGCCCCTCGGAACGAGCGGTATGCTGAATCTTCCGCTCGACAACGCACATATTGTCTTGAGCTCCGCCGCAGGCGGCGGTGACCTGTGTGGCTCTCCGAACAATCATTGCCTTGCAGGTGAGATGAGTTACCGCCTACCGTCGATCTACAACCTCGGAGCGACCTGGCAGGCGACGAAGAACTGGTCCGTGACCGGCGTCGTGCGCTGGCTCCGCTACGGCGCCCACGACACGATCGGAATCCTGCTGAGCGGACCGCCCGACAAGACTGCCCTCGGCCCCAGCGTGCCGGATCACGTCGTCCTCTACCGCGGCTTTCAGGACAACGTCGATTTGCGTGGCCGCGTGGTCTGGGAGGACAAACACATGCGTTTGGGCGCGACGTTGCGCCTGGAAACCAGTGCCGTGCCAGCCGCCAATGTCAACGCCGCCGCCATCGACGGCACCAAGCTCGAACCCTCGGTCGCGTTTGAAATGCGCATTTGGCGCCAGATCCGAATGAGCGCCGGCTATGCCTTCCTGTGGATGTTTCCAGTCGACACCGGCACTTCGGTTTTCGATCCCACAGCCGCAACCACGTGCGCCAACACGGGCGGCGATCTCAGTAGCGCTGCCTGCCAAGCACGCATGAACGGCCAAGCACGCCCCAGCGCCGCCGGCAACTACCGCCAGTGGCGACAAACCCTTTCGGTGATGACGACCTTTGCGTTTTAGGAACCTCCTCCCACTGCTGCTTTTCGCTGCCTGCGGATCGGATCAGGTGCTGACCTACGATCTCGAACCCATCGAGGTTTCGCGGGCGTCCGTCCAGCCGGGCGGCCCGGCATTGGGCGGACTTCTGGCCAAGGTCACGACTGCAAACGGCATCGCGCCTTTGCTGGTGGATTCGGCGTATCCGCTCAACAGCCTGGCGCAAAACGGCTGTCCCGCGACGCCGGGATGGACTTATACAGGCGACATAGAATTGCGTGCGGGCAACACGGCAGCGCCAGTGCGGGCGTGGTTTCGTCACGTCGGGCTGTTCGACATCTGTCCCGGCAGCACCGGCGATGCGGCCAGCCAAGCGGTCGGCGTCATCGGTGGTCCCTTGCTGACCAGCTTCGCGGTCGGCCTGAATCTTCCCCGCAGCGCGGACGCAACCGCGACCATGACGCTGTGGTGGGGATTTCCCGGCTCCGACGATCAGCTCGCGCAAGACGGCTACGCGCCTCTTCATTTCGTTGCTCGGGGTGGCGCCTCCATTGCGCAAGGTACAGGCGAAGCATCGGTGACCCTGCCGAGTGCGCGCATCGCACTGTCGGCCTGCGCGGCCCCCCGCGCATTTTCCACCAGCGAACCAGCCGAAACCTGTGCGCCAGGCGAAGTCGCGACCAAGGCCAGCGGTCAGGACTTGATGTTGGCACTCGGAACCGGCGAGGGGCCGCTCATCCTCAGCCAGTCGGCCTGGAACCGCATCGCGGCCGGGCTCGGTTTGGCCAGCGATGCCGGCACCGCTGGCGACTTGTTCACAGCGTTTGCGACGGCACCCACGCCAGCGCATTTTCTGACGTTGCCTCGCTTAGCCATTTTTCAGGGCACGTCGGATAGCAGCTGGAACGGCGCCTGCGTCGAGCTCGCGCGTGCCCGCCGCATCGAGTGGACTTTGGCCAACCAGGCTACCGGGGGCTGCTTCCAGCGCTGCGACGTCAGCAGCGGCAAGGCGGTCAACTCGCACTCGTACATCGAGCTTGGGCCGGCCCTGGACTTGGCCGTGGTCGATGACAGCAGCGATCTTCTGCGCTCGCTCAACGTGGATTCCCCACCGAATCCGCAGATCGACGGTATCATCGGCACGGCGACCTTGGCCGGCACGCACCTGCACCTGGACTACCTGGCGCAGCCGGATGGACGCGTGATCGCCAACTGCGAACCGGACAGTTCGCGCGATCAGTGTTGGACAGCGCCGAGCTGTCCGGCGGGTTGGTCGGCCAACGACAAAGGCCACTTCTGCTTCGGACAGCCGGTGCCGCTCTGGCCGCCGGTTTGTCCTTAGGTGGGGCGCTAGCCCTTCAGGTGGGGCGCTAGCCCTTCGCGGCTTTGGTTTCGAGCGTAATGATCTGGTCTTCGAGCTGCTGGATGGTCGTGCGCAGATTCACGACCTCGTCGTGGGTCGCGAGGCCAAAGGCACCGGCCGCGATACGTCCCGCCTTATCCAGGTTGCTCTTCACGGCGCCGCCCACGCTCATGGCCTTCATCGCCGCGTTCATCAGGCGCGGATCGCT
>CAZTTW010000753.1:0-3006 GCA_964616265.1 uncultured Myxococcales bacterium
AGGGCTTTGGAGCGGGCGAAGGGACTTGAACCCTCGACGTTCACCTTGGCAAGGTCGACATCGACCACGTGATTTCAATGGTTTAGCGGACTTGGAAGGCTCGAAAAGACTCGAAAGGACCTGAAACGACGTGAAAAGCACTGTCGGACTACCTCATTCCTACCTCATGTCTCCGGCGATTACCTCATGCGAGGCAGCCGTCATCCGGGTATCATTTGCTGCATGTCTGTCGTCCTCCACTGGAATGGCAAAGATGTTCCACAGGAGCTGCGTGAGCTCCCCGAGGGGCGCTATGTCGTCGATGCGGTGGATTTGGCGCCTGAGCTATCTGGTGATGAGGAAGCCGGCCTCGAGGCGGGCCTCGAATCCTTGCGTCAGGGACGGGGCGTTGATGCGACCGCGGTGTTTCGCCGCATCGAAGAGAGCTTGCGCCGTTGAAGGTCGTCTTCGCTCCTGAGGCCGAGCGAGATTTGTTGGCTGCCGTGGAGTTTCTGTCTGGCCGAAACCCGGCCGCGGCAGTGCGACTGTACACCAACGTCGCTGATATCGTCGGTCGGCTGGCGGAGGGGGACTTCGAGGGACCTGAACAAAGGCTGCGTTCCGGCGCGATTGTCAGGAGCTGGCCAGTCTCCCCATACCGCATCTACTATCTGCGCGAAGAATCCACTCTTCGAATCATCCGCATCTACCATCAGGCAAGAAGACCGATCATTCGCTAGACGTCGCAGCTGCGAATTGATGAGCAACTGCCACTTTACGGCCCATAGGGAGCTGTGGCGACAGGTTTTCGGAAACCACGGGTCGACGAAAATTGCAGGCTGCTTGAGTCGGGAGATCGTTCGCAGAGGCGCGGCGGTAACTCGCACAATGGACGAACAATATGAGCCCACGTGACATTCGGGCCAGGGTCTGTCAGCCCACCGATCGGGCACGCATACTGGCCTCAGATTTTTGACAGGATATGCTGGGCAACGCCGTTCAGTACGCGCCCATCCGGCCAGCCTCGCGCTTGGCGCGACGGTTGCACGATTGCCAGCCATCGTCTTGGAGGACCTCATGAGACGCTCTCCTTCCACAACACTCGCGCTGATCTGCGGGTTTGTGCCACTTGTTGGCCTGGGCTGCGAGTCGAATCAGACCGACCAAAGCATCACCACCGCCAAGTCAGCTGCGGCGCGGGTCGTTAACCCGCAGGTGTCCACCTCCGATGGCGCGACTTTCGCGACCGATAACGAGGCCTTCGCGCTGGCCGCTTACCACCGGATGGGGCCGTCGCCTCAACTGGCCTCGTGCTGTCGGCGGACCGTCCGTTCCTCTACTTCCTTCGCGACCAGCCCACGGGCGCCATTCTGTTCATGGGTCGCGTGATGGACCCTACGACAAACTAACAGCGGAACTGCGAACGAGGACATTCGGAACTTCTTGTTCGCGACAGCGACGCTATGGAAATCAATGAAAGATAGTTTCGCCAAGGAGGACGGCTTGCTGCCCGAGACAGCGCTCGCACGACATCGCACGATTGGCGGCCATGCTAACTCGCGGTCGCCGGTCCAGGGCTACCGAGACTCAGCGAGGGCAGGGGAGGCGAGATGCGAGTCGTGTCTGCCACCGACGACGCGAACAGTGACCGCGATGGAGTTTTGGCGAGGCACAAGTAGGCCAAGAGGTGCTGCCATCCGAGAGCCGGAGGCATCAGAAAGCTGACTACGCGGCGAAGCAATGTCGTGACACTACCGAAGGAATCGCGTTGTCGCCGAAAATGGGCACCGGCACGCGACTTGCTGATTTTCCACTCGGAGGCGTCCTGTGAAGAACACGACCATCGCACTCGCACTGTTGTTAGCAGTTTTCATCGGGCCGGCCTGCGGCCAAACCCAGCTCAACTCGCCGGCATCGACCGGTGGATCTCCCGCCTCGACCGGTGTACCAAGCTCGGGCGGCTCCGGCGGGGTGGTGTTTGGCTCGGCCACCAGCGCCCCGGTAGGCGGCGCGGCCGCCGGCGGGATGAGCGGGACGGGCGGAACGGCTTGCCCCTGGGGCTGCCCAGCCGATGATTTGCTATGTCCGGGCGGCACGGCTGGTCACGATGTGTGTGGTTGCGCGATCTGCGCTCAGGCCGATGCTGGCGTCACCAAGGACGGTGATCGCGACGTCGTTTGTGGTCCGATGTGCAACGTCTATTGTCCCTATGGAAACAAGGTGGGCGACAACGGTTGCCCGCTCTGTTCCTGTAACTCTGATCCGTTATCCGATGGTGGCGCTCGCGACGCCGGTTGCCCACCCATTGCCTGTCCCGCTATCGCGTGCGTGGCCGGCATGGTCCCCAACCCAGATGACCCGTGCGGCTGTCCTGTGTGCCAGGTAGTCTGCAGCTGTCCTTTTGTCCCAGCTACTTGTTCATACGGATATCAAGCCGGTCCTGCCCCGTGTGGCTGCCCTTCTTGCGCCCCAGCGCCCAGCAACCTCGACGCTGGCAGTTGTTCCTGGCCCGCGAATCTCACTCCAAGTGGCGGTGAGTCTGCCGTGGGCTGCTGGGCCTACGCCGTTACCGGCAAAGCCGACGGGGGCACGTTCGCCTGCTCATCGTCGGAGTACAGCCTGGATTGCGTTGGAGCTATGTCATCTTCGAGCATGAGCATCCCAGCGCCAGATTCCTTACTCGGGTGCAGGATACTTCCCATTCCGACGCCCTCGAATCGCCTGTACTACTGCTGTCCCTGTGACGGGGCGACGGTGGCACCGTAGTCTCTCGACTTCGTGTCAGGGAATGTCGTTGCCGACGGTCAAGTCGGACAGAGCTTTGCGCGCCCCGCCCGACTACACTCGTGACAACCTGTCCATCGCCAAAACTCCATTCGTGGCCAATGACGTGGTGGTTACGTCGATCGCGTGCGAGACATAGGCGTCACATACCAGCAGGACGTTGTCGTGGGTGACCGTGACGATGTCGGCGGTGCCGGTCATGCCGGGGCGCAAGCTCAGGTCATCGTTGCTCACCGCGAGGAC
>CAZTTW010000754.1:0-2998 GCA_964616265.1 uncultured Myxococcales bacterium
AGAACCACGCTCGCAAGCACCAGCGCCCGGAAGGACGATCGCATTGGCGCAAATAGTAGCAGCCCGCTTGGCGCCCAAACCATGGATTCTCGCCATTCGCGCCTCCATCCGGCACAATCACGTCGTGCTCGCCGATCCGTCCCCGCCACCGCAAAAGCAGACCTGGACCATCTTGGAAGTCCTGCGCTGGACCGTGGGGCGCTTCGAACGGCAAGGGGTGGCGACGGCACGGCTCGACGCCGAGCTCTTGGCGGCACGCGCGTTTGCTTGCACGCGCGTCGAGCTGTACACGCGTTTCGATCAGCCGCTCGGCGAGGCGGAGCTCGCAGCGTATCGCGGGCTTGTGCAAAGGCGAACCGCGGGCGAGCCGGTCGCGTACATTCTGGGCCGCAAGGAATTCTGGAGCCTGGACCTGGAGGTCGACCCACGCGTCCTGATTCCGCGTCCTGACACCGAAACGCTGGTCGAGCAGGCGCTGGAGATTGTCAGAGCGAAAGCGAGCCCGGCACGCGTTGCGGATGTCGGGACCGGCTCGGGCGCGCTGGCGCTGGCCATCAAGAAGGAACGCCCGACCGATGAGGTGGTCGCGGTAGACGTCTCGGAAGACGCGTTGGCTGTCGCGCGAAGTAATGGGACTCGTCTTGGCCTGGACGTGAGGTTCGTGCAAGGCGATCTCGTTGCGCCGCTCGCGCCGCTGGCGCCGTTCGATCTGGTGGTCAGCAACCCGCCGTACGTTCAATCGGCGGACATCGCGACTCTGGCACCCGAGGTTCGCTCTGAGCCGCACTTGGCGCTCGACGGCGGCGCAGACGGCCTGGAGGTCGTTCGCCGCCTGGCGCGAGACGCGCGCGCCGTGCTCGCCCCGACCGGCGCCTTGGCCATGGAAATCGGCGCGGGTCAGGCTGCCGCAACCATGGAGATCCTGAAGGGCTTCGGTTTTACTCGCGTCCACTGTCGCCGCGACTTGGCCGGTATCGAACGGGTCGTGTTCGGCTACCTCGATGCGTAAGGGCAATAGGATGGACCAGACCATGCCAGAGACCGTCAAGACGGCGAAAGCTACATTGGTGGTAGTGCTCGGACTGATGGTGCTCGGCTGCATGACGCCGACCCAGCGACGGCAAGACGACCTCATCCGCGACGCGCGTATGTTCAACGACGACTTCCGTTGGGGTCGCTGGGACGTGCTTGGGCAAAGCATGCCACCCGAAGAAAACGCCTTGTTTCAGGAGCGCAAGAACCTGGTCGACGCCGACCTGGTCATCGTCGACTACGAAGTGACGTCGGTTCACTTCGGCGATAGCTCGTAGGCGGCGACCGTGGAGGTCCACATGGAGTGGTACAAGAAGAGCGATCCGTCGGTCCGACAAGCGACGCTGCAGCAGCGCTGGGAGCTGCGCGGCGGCCGCTGGATGATGATGCGCCAACGGCGACTGCGCGGCGACCGCTTCCCGCTCGTGCCGGAGTCGGTCGCCGATAGCGCGGCCCACAAGAACGCGGCGCCGAGCGAGACACCGCGCCCGTAGGCTCTACGCGTTGGCGGAGCCGGGCTTTTGCCCGGCGTAGCCAGTGCGCGGGAGGGCTTGGGAACCCGCCCAGGGTTCCCATTACAACGCCACCTGATCGGTGAGCTCGACGCCGGTCGTGTCCCCCGGCAACAGGATGGGTTCTGGCGTTGCGGATGCGTCGACTGGAATCCTTGGCGAAATCACGCTGGCCGAAGGCGCCTCGCCGCGCTGCCAAAGCCCGCGCACGGCCTGGCCGAAGCCGCCTTGCCACGCTGAGGTCGCACCGACATAGGCGAAGCCGAAAAGGAAGAGCAGCAAGAACGGCACCGATACGTAGTGGCCGTTGGCAACCGCGATGTCCACGGCAACCACGAAGTAGCCGGCCATCAGCAGCTCGAAGAACGGCGTCAGCGATTTGGCCGCGCGGTACTTCTTTCCCGACCAGCTTTCCAGCTTGCCGCGAATACCGTGCTTGGGCGTGCGCACGAACTCGGTCTCGCGGCCGAATACCGCTTCGAGAACCGCGCGCGTCTGGTTCACGCACAAACCGATGCCGAGGGAAAGGACGAGCGGAATCTGGGCCAAGGTTCCCCAGGTCGAGTGCGACGTCGAGCCGCTCATGCGCGCGACTTCGCGCTCGGAGGTGATGTAGAACGAGGCGATGCTGAGCGTAGTGCCGAAGAAAAGCGGCAAGTCGATCATCAGCACTTCGCGCACGCCGTGGGTGGTGCGAAACATCAGATTGGGCAGGAGCAGCAGCGAGAGCAGGAGCAAGAGCGGGTAGGCGAAGTTGTTGGTCAGGTGGAAGAAGGCTTCGCTCTTCTGAGCCCACGTAGCGTTCGAGCGCAGGATCGTCGGCAGCATTTTGCGCGCCACCTGAATCGACCCCTTCGCCCAGCGGAACTGCTGCGCCTTGAAGGCCGACATTTCCACCGGCAGCTCGGCTGGCGCTGCGATATCGGGCAGGTAGACGAAGCGCCAGCCGCGCAGCTGCGCGCGGTAGGACAGATCCATGTCCTCGGTCAGGGTGTCGTGGTGCCAGCCGCCCGCATCGACGATGGCCGCGCGCCGCCACATGCCGGCCGTGCCGTTGAAGTTGAAGAAGCGGCCCGAGCGGTTGCGACCGGCGTGCTCCATCACGAAGTGCCCGTTGAGCATCAACGCCTGCGCCTCGGTGAGCGCCGAGAAGTCACGGTTGATGTGCTCCCAGCGACACTGCACCACCGCGACCTTGGGATCGAGGAAGTGGTGCACGGTCTTCTCGAGAATGTCCGGGTTGGGCACGAAGTCGGCGTCGAAAATCATGACCAGCTCACCCTTGGCGGTGCGCAGGCCGTTGTCGAGCGCGCCCGCCTTGAAGCCCGTGCGATCCGTGCGGTGCACGTATTCGATGTCGAGGTCGGGATAGCGCACGAGAAGCTGGTCGATCTTGTTGCGGCAGATCTCGCAGGTTTCGTCGGTGGAATCGTCGAGCACCTGGATCTGGAAGC
>CAZTTW010000755.1:0-2996 GCA_964616265.1 uncultured Myxococcales bacterium
ATGCACCCTCAGTACACGATCGACGAACAATTCGCCGAACGTTTTCGCGATGAAGCCCGCCTGAGTGCCCGACTGTCCCATCCCAACATCGTGCAGGTTTTCGACGTCGTCGAGCGAAGCAAAGAGCTGCTCATCGTCATGGAGTATGTCCATGGCGTGTCTCTCGGCGCGTTTGCGGGAGACACCTCGCTGGCCGGTCGTAAGTTGCCGCCGAATGTGGTGGCAGGAGTTCTCGTCCCGGCTTTGCACGGCCTGCACACAGCCCATGAAGCGACCGACGAGACGGGACGCCCCATCGGGCTCGTCCACCGTGATTTTTCGCCCCAAAACATCATGGTGAGCGCCGACGGACACTCCAAGATTCTCGATTTTGGAATCGCCAAGGCCCAAACCCACGTCCACGTGACGTCGTCTGGTCAATTCTCGGGCAAGCTTGGATATTGTTCTCCCGAGCAGATTAGCGGCGAGACCATGGATCGGCGCGCGGACGTGTTCGCCGCCGGTATCGTCCTTTGGGAAATGCTTGTCGGGGAGAGACTCTTCCAGGCGCCGGGAATGACCGACGCTCGGGCGATCCAACGTATCTTGCGTCAGCCCATCCCCGCGCCCAGCTCGCTCAACTCCGCCGTACCAAGCAAGCTGGACCACGTCGTAGCGCGTGCCCTGGAGCGCGATCCCGACCGTCGCTTCACGAGCGCTCGCGAGCTGGCTTTCGAGATCGAAGCAGCCGTCGAAATGGCGGGACCACCGACGGTGGCGGCCTGGGTCGCGAGCGCATGTTCGAAGAGATTGGCGAAGCTTACGCGCTTGTTCGACAGTACACGACAGCACATGGCGCGTACACGGCAGGCCGTGCCGCTCCCTGCGGCAGTCGCCGTTGGGCAGGCGGTGGCTGCAAAGCCGCTGCTCGAGGAGGATGAAGGCTCCGTGGTGACCGTCCATGTGCGGGAGCCCGACGATGTGAAGAAGCGCTCGAAAAAGTCGATCGCTATCGCCGTGGCGATCGTTGCTCTGGTGGCCGGAGTGTCGCTGCGCAGGCTTGTCTTTGGAGGTCCCCGTGCGTCGAGCCTCGCACCGGCCACGTCGATCGTGATGCCAGCCGCCGTCGAGGCTCAGCCATCCGCTCGACCTGCGCCAGTCGCTGCCCAGGTCTTACCGCTGGCGGAAGAGTCATCGCCGGTCGCCGCCGTCGCCCCATCGACGACACCGATCCTGGAGAAGCCGAAAGTGGCGGCTCCCCATGCCCGGGCGCGCGCGGTCGGCCCGCATCGTTCCTCGCTGGCGAAAGTCCATGCGCGCCAACCGATGGTAAAAGCCAAAGGGCCTGCCGCGCCCAATTGCGATCCGCCCACGTACATCGACGCCGAGGGTATTCGAATCTTCAAGGACGAGTGCCTCTGATGCGTGCACGGCCTTGCTTTGCCGGATTGACAGCTTGTGCTCTTCTCGCGTGGGCATCAGCGGGCCACGCGAACGAAGACTCGAAGAAGCTTTGCGCATCCGCCTTCACGAGCGCCCAGCGTCTGATGAGATCTGGCAACCTGATCGAGGCGAAGACCAAGCTCATTCAGTGCGGTGGACTCGAATGCCCGGCGGCAATGCACCCGGATTGCCAGCAATGGCTATCGAGTGTCGAGGCTTCTATCGCCACCGTCGTCTTCGAGGTCTTCTCCGCGAACGGCCAACCTGCCACGGAGGTGAATATGGCGGTGGATGGTGGCGACCCCATCGCGCTCGATGGCCGTGCGGTGAGCTTCGATCCGGGGCCGCACGACCTCACCTTCGAGGCCGCCGAGTCCACGACGACGAAGAAGCACGTCGTCGTCTCCGAGGGAGAGAAGCTACGTCGAGAAACAGTACGTCTCGACCCTTTGCCGGTAGCTCGACACCCGATCACGCCCGCGGGCCCGACAAGCATCGGGCAGACCCAGGGCGAAAATCCTCCGTCTCGCGCCACGCGACTAACCGCCCCGGTCCTTGTGGCGGCGTCGGCTGCCGCTTTGGCAGGTGCCAGCGCCCTCTGCTTCGGGCTCAAGGCGCGAAGCGACGATCGAAATCTCGATGGATGCGCTCCAGCCTCGTCGTGCTCGCGGGAGGCCACGGATCAAGTCAGACGCGAGTACTTGTGGACCAACCTTTCGATCGGATTGGCGGCCGCGAGTGCCACGACCGCGATCGTCCTGTTTCTCATCCACGATAGGTCGACCACGTCGCCAAACACCAGTCTGAGCATCCGCCTTGGGCCCGACGGGTTCGGGCCCGTCGCGACCGGGACGTTCTGATGAGAAACATGGAACCTGCGAGTCTTCGGTATAGGACGTTGGCTCTGTGGATCGCGTTGCTTTGTGCTTCATGCATGCCATTGCACGACCTCGACAAGGCCTCCGCCGGATCCGGCGGAGCGGGTGGCTCGAGCGAGACGAGTGCCATGAATCATGAAGGCGGAGTGGATAGCCCGAACGACCGGCCATCCGTTCCCCTCGAAGCGGGCGCAGGCGATGGCAGTGTCGACGCAGCCGGTGGTGCCTCCCCTTCGGGAGGCGCGACCGGCTCGGGCGGAGTGACGGGCTCGGGTGGCATCGGACTCGGCACTGGTGGAAGCGCCACCCTGACGGGCGGATCCAGTGGACAGGGAGGATCGAGCCATGGCGGGACTTCCGGCGCTGCCGGGACAACAGGAGGCCCTGCACCCGATCTTCCCGATATTGCCGACTCGCCAGTTCAAGGCGCCATCACGTACTCGGCGGGAGCATCGTGGGATATTGATGGTACTCAATGGCCCGCCTTCGAGATCCACACGCCGACCGCGAGCTATTGGCTCGTGAAATCCGACGCGGCCATCGTGTCCATCACGGATTCGGCTCAGTTACAATGGATCAACTTCTCGAGTGGTTTCCGGCCGAACCGTGGTGTTCCCAACCTGGGCGGCTGCTGCCAACCCGGAGATCCAGCCAAGCTGAATCTGCCGATGATGTCGACCGAGGTAGATCCGTCCT
>CAZTTW010000756.1:0-2996 GCA_964616265.1 uncultured Myxococcales bacterium
GCGACTGAACGCAGCGGCCGTCCTACGTCATCTGGGTGCCGCCGTTGACCGGCAAATAGATACCCGTCACGAAGCTGGCGTACTCGGAGCAGAAGAACAGCACGGCGCCCGCGATGTCCTCGGGGCGAGCCTGCCGGCGCAGCGGCGTGTGCTGTTTGGTCCGCTCGTGCACCTCGGGCGGCAGGTGCGCGGTGGCGTCGGTCGGAACCAGCCCCGGCGCGACGACGTTCACGCGAATGCATTGCGGACCGAGCTCCAGCGCCAGCGATTTGGAAAAGGAATCGAGCGCCGATTTCGCGCTGGAATGAGCAACAAAGCCCGGTCCCGGCACGCGGGAAAGACCGCTGCTCACGTTCACGATGCAGCCCGCGTGACGCTCGAGCATGCTCGGCAGAACTGCCTGACAGCAATTGAAGCTGGCTTGCAGCTCGCGGGTCAACTTGCGCTCGAAGTCTTCCCAGCGGTACTGCGCGAAGGCCACCATGGGAAAGCTGATGCTGGCGTTGTTGACCAGAATATCGATAGGCCCGAGCTCGGCTTCGGTCTTGGCAATCATCGCCTCGACCTGCGCACGATCGGTGACGTCGGCCTGGACGAGAATGGCCTGACCGCCCTTTTCGCGAATGGCGGCGACGACGGCCTCGCCTTTGTCGCGACTCTTGCTGTAATTGACGACAACTTTCGCGCCCTTGGCAGCCAGCAACTTGGCCGTGGCGGCACCAATTCCGCGGCTTGCCCCCGTAACGATAGCAACGTGGTCCTTCAACATGGTGGGCTCCTCCTAGTGCCGATTATAGGCGCAACGACAACTTCGACTTGAAGAACGGCAACCAGGTTGGCGCCGTCGCGCCAGAGGCTCGTACTATGGGCCACTCCGATGGGTCCGCTTCTTGCTTTGGAGTCGTGAGAGTATGCATAGCTCGTCTTCGGTGTCCCGAATAGCCACGCTCGTGGCACTCGCCGCCTCCCTGGCTGGTCGATCTTGCCTTCGTCGTGAGCAATTCGCCGACCATGGCGAGCTTGTCCTTTCAGTGTCGAGTCTGCCCGGACCCGACGCTGGGATTTCCAATCAACCTGGCTGCACCTAGTTCTCCCGCACGACGCGCGTCAGATCGTCAATCCGCGGCTGCATCCACGACAAGGGATTGCTAGCCTAGCGAGGAAACAGTGTCGATCGCAATCCAACAACTCGGTCTGTGGGGCCACGAACAACCGAGCATCGACTCGACGTTCGCCACTGCTCGTCCTATGACTTTGGCCGACGGAGCTTGGGTCGACTACGTGCCGGACTGGGTGCGCGGCCACGAAACGCTGATGGCCGACGTCGTCGCGAGCACGAAATGGCAAAGCGAGCGGCGCGAGATGTACGAGCGTATGGTGGACGTGCCTCGGCTGCTCGCGAGCATTCCCCGCGACGGATCCGAGCATCCACTTTTCGGACACATGCGCCAGGAGCTGGCCCGGCGCTACGCCATCGAGCTACCGAGCGTGACGCTGGCCCTCTACCGCGACGGTCGCGACAGTGTGGCCTTTCACGGCGATCGGGTGGCGCGCGAGCTGCCCGAAGCAATCGTGGCGACAGTCTCGCTTGGCGAGCCCCGCCGCTTTCTCCTGCGACGGAAGGCCGGAAACGAGTCGAGAGCATTTTCTCTCGGCTGGGGCGATCTGCTCGTGATGGGCGGAACTTGCCAGCGCACCTGGCAGCATGGCATTCCCAAAGTGGCGCACGCGGGACCACGCATTGTCATCATGTTCAGGCCAAGCTGGTACGAAGAACCTTAGAACCTAGCGACTGCCAGTGGCCGTCAACTGCGATTCCGTACCCAGCTGGGCCAGAAATTCGGGCAAGGTCCGTCCCGCGCGTTGCAGCCACGTCCGCGCCAACCGTCGTCCCAGCAGGCGATCCGTCGAGGGCAGCATCTGGTAGGCGACATCGCGCATCAGTGGCTCGCGAAAACGGTAGTTGGCCTCGCCCACTTTCAGCTCGAATTCGACGAAGCCGCGCATGACCAGGACTTCCAGCCATTCGGCAATTCCCTTGCGGGACGATTCGCCGAGCAGCGCGATGAGCGACTCGACGGTGAAGGGCTTTTCGCCAAACAGGCTCGCCGCACGCAACACGCGCCGAACGTCGGGCTCGATGCCTTCCAGTCGTCCCTCGGCGATGGCGTAGACGACGTCAGGAACGGACACCGCGCCGGGACGAGCCGCAAGCGCCATCTCTTCGAGAAAACGAGGATTTCCCTCCCAACGGTCGAGCACGAAATCCATATCGGCGCGAGAGATAGTCGGGAGCACAGCCCGAAGCATGGCGATGCCGCGCTTGCTCGGCAACGGCCGCAACGGCAAGCGCTGCACCGACCGCGCGGTCCAAAGACCGGGAAAGCGATCTTCCACTTCATCGCGACCGACGCCAACGACGACGAACGGCCGATCGTGCAGGCGGTGCAGAACGCGGTCGAGTAGGTCGAGACTCGGAGTGTCGGCCCACTGCAGATCCTCGAAAACGAGGAAGAAGCCCGCGGACGTGCAGCGGCCGTCGATCCAGGCGGCCAACTCGAGCTCGACCTGTGCGCTCGACTTCCCCTGGAGGTCGATCCCGGTCGCGGTTAGCAAGGGGATGAGCGACGGAAAACGACGTTCGACGCGAAGGAGGGTTCCGGCCGTCACCACGACGCCTGGCTTTGCTCCCGGCAGCGACGCGAGAAACTCGCGCAGCAGGCGGGACTTGCCAATGCCGGGCGGTCCCAGCAGCAGCACCGGACGCGCAATCTTCTCGTCGAGACACTCGTCCACGACGGCCTGCAGAGATGCCATCTCGCGCTCGCGACCCAAGAACGACCCTGTATCCGGGGTGGCGGCCGCGTCCCACCCCGCGAAAATGGGCGCCTCGCTGACCAGCTCTCGACGAGTCTCCCACCCACGCGTTACGAAACGATTCGCAAGCAGCCGATACGTGGTCTCGTCGATGCGAATGGCGCCATGTTCCTGCCCAT
>CAZTTW010000757.1:0-1109 GCA_964616265.1 uncultured Myxococcales bacterium
CGCGCGCATCGACGCTGGCATCAACAATCAGAAGCGCGGCGCCGCCGTGGTGTTCATCTGGTCCGCCATTCCCTACCGCACCGAATGGCGCTACGGCTTCCTGTCCCACAAGCTCATCGCATTGGATGCCGGCCACGTCTGCCAGAACCTGTATTTGGCGGCCACCGCCATCGGCGCTGGCGTTTGCGCCATCGACTCCTACGACCAAACGAAAATCGACGCTGCCATCGGCGTCGACGGGCGCGACGAGCTGACCGTCTATTGCGCGACGGTGGGCAAGCTACACATCCACGACGTATGAAACGTCTAACCTTGGGGCCTCTGCCGAAGCTGAGCGGGACCATTCGCCTGCCCGGCTCGAAGAGCCTTTCCAACCGCTATCTCCTTCTGGCCGCGCTGGCCGCGGGAACCACGCGACTGTCCAACCTGCTGACCTCCGACGATACCCGCGCCATGATGGCGGCTTTGCGGGCCCTGGGAGTTGGCATCCGAGAAGCGGGCGATGAGCGATCCCTGGAGATCGACGGCACCGGAAGCCACGGTTTCCAAGTTCCCGCAGATGCCCTCGACCTTGGAAACGCCGGGACCGCGATGCGCCCGTTGGCCGCAGTCTTGTGTGCCTTCCGCGGGCAATTCGTTCTGGATGGCGTGCAACGCATGCGCGAGCGGCCCATTGGAGACCTGGTGGACGGATTGCGTCCCATCCTGGCCGACGGGGCTTCCATCGACTACTTCGGAACCCCAGGCTTCCCACCGCTGGCTATTCACGCGCGCGGTTTTCGCGGCGGTCGCACCCACATCAAGGGCACTACGTCTAGCCAATTCCTGACCGGACTTCTGATGGCCGCGCCGCTCTCTGCCTTGCCGCTAGAGATCGAGGTGGACGGCGAGCTCATCTCTAAGCCCTACGTGGACATCACCATCCGGCTCATGGAAAGGTTCGGCGTCCCGATCCGTCGCGACGGATACCGGCTATTCTCGATCGAGCCCTCGACCTACCATTCTCCGGGCGCCATCACCGTGGAAGGGGACGCGAGCTCCGCGAGTTATTTCCTGGCCTTCGGAGCCCTGGGCGGTCCGGTCCGCGTCGAAGGCTGCGGGGCCGATTC
>CAZTTW010000757.1:1209-2989 GCA_964616265.1 uncultured Myxococcales bacterium
CGAGATCGATGTCGGCAGTCACAATGCCCGCCTGGTCATAGAGAGGCCCCGCGATGACCTCGCCAAACGGCGACACGATGGACGACCCGCCGCGGATCAGGACCGTGTCCCCCGCCGCTCCCTGCATGGGAAGGAAGTTGGCGGGAAAATCCCCGCGTCTCGCGAATTGACAGGCATTGAGCACGAAGCAGCGCCCCTCGACGGCGATGTGACGCATGGTCGATTGCCATACCTCGCGATCATCTACGGTCGGTGCACAATAGATCTGGATCTGCTTGCCATACATGGCGGTCCGAAGGAGCGGCATGTAATTCTCCCAGCAGATCACGGCGCCCACGCGACCCACGTCGGTCTCGAACACGGGCAGCGTCGAACCGTCGCCAGTACCCCAGATGATCCGCTCCATGGCGGTGGGCATGAGTTTGCGGTGTTTTCCCAACAGCGTTCCGTTCTGGTCGAAGAACAAGACGCTGCAATAGAGCGTGCCGCCCTCGCGCTCGATCACGCCGATCACCAGAAGCACGGCCTGCTCGCGGGCGATGGACGCCAGCTCGTCGAAAGCCGATCCTGGAACGTCGACGGCGCTGTCCCAGTAGGCCTGAAACTGTCGTCGTCCTTCGTCACTGCGGCTGCCGACGTGCGCCCCGAAGGTGATGCCCTTCGGGTAGCCCGAAAGAAACGCTTCGGGAAACAGCACCAGTCTCGCGCCCATGCCAGCGGCCTCCGCGGTCAGAACGCGAACCTTCGCCAGCGTGGCGTCGCGCTCGAACGCAACGGGGGCATCTTGGATGACGGCAACACGAATGGCGCTCATGATGATCGAGTATAGAACGCCAAAAGGGCCCACTCCCGTCGCGATCGAGCATCATGCTACAACCATGGCACCGATGTCGTCCCTCGCCCAAGCTATCTTCGAAACCTGCAACCTCCGGGGAACGTTCCTGCTGCGCTCGGGGCAAACCAGCGCCAGCCCGGCAGGCCGAAGTCGAGCAGCTCACGCATGAGCAGGTGCGAGAAAGTCCTCGACGGCGGCATCAATGGCGGCATAGTCCCCCACGAGCCTGTGGGCGCCCGCCGCTTCCAGCGAGCGTCCGGACTGATAGCCCCACGTCACGCCGAGAGCGAAGGCGCCGGCGGCGCGCGCCATCATCATGTCGTAGGAGCTGTCTCCAATCATGACCGTCCGCTCAGGCGCCACACCGAGCTCGGCACGCGCCGCCAGCAGCATCGCCGGATGTGGCTTCGACGGATGCTCGTCAGCGGTCTGAACGGTGACGAATAGGCCGCCCAGTTTGTGCATCTCGATCATCGCATTGACACCGCGCCGGGACTTTCCCGTGGCGATGCCGAGCAACGTATCCGGACGCCGGGACAGTCGCTGAAGGCAGTCGACAGCTCCGGGATAGAGCTGCTCTGTAGGCATCGAATTGGAGTGCGTACGGTGAAGATTGGCCCTATAGCCCGCGACCAGCCGGGCGGCTTTTTCGTCGTTCGCCCCCGGAGCAAGCCGGTGCATCGCCTCGGTAAGCGATAGCCCGATGATCGACAGGACCGAACTGCGGTCTGGCGGCGCCAGCCCTTCGTCCTCAAAGGTCATCGCCACGCCGTTGGAAATCATGACCTGGCTGTCGACGAGCGTGCCGTCGACATCAAAAACGATTAGATCCATATAGCGTGCAGTAGCATGTTCCATACCATTAGAGCTGATTCCGGCGGCAAAGATAGCCATGGACACGAAGACGGATCTCCCGTACAGGGGACAATACGTGATTCGCGCCGG
>CAZTTW010000758.1:0-2988 GCA_964616265.1 uncultured Myxococcales bacterium
GCCCGCGCGTGGGGAGCCGGCGAGCTTGGCTCGCCGCGGACCATCGCGCGCGGCCGAGCGTAGCGAGGGGGCGGCAGGGCGGGGCGCAGGTGCCGCGGGTTTGGAAACCCTCCCAGGGGTTCCATCAAAATTGACTCGCTAGCGTTTCGTGTCGGCCAATTCCAGAATCCTATCCAGTTCGTCGGGAAGTACCGGAACGACGCTGATACGCGGCTTGCGCACGACCGCCATCGTGGACAGCGCTTTGTCTTTCTTGAGAGTAGCAAGAGAGACTGGGCGAGACAGGGCCTTTTCAGGCGTGAGATCTACGACGCTCCAGTCACCTTCCTCGGCGGTGGGATCGGCGTAGGCCTCTGCCGCTACCTTGGCGAGACCGACGATCTCTTTGCCTTCACCCGAGTGATAGTAGAGGACAACGTCGCCCTTCTTCATGGCTCGCAAGTTGTTGCGCGCTTCGAAGTTCCGCACTCCATCCCAGCGCGTGCGCTTGTCGCGCACGAGAGTTTCCCACGAGTAGGTCGAAGGCTCGCTTTTGACGAGCCAATAGTTTTTTCCTGCCATGGCTGTTCTGTCCGTCCTCTTGCGTTGGATGCCTCGGTGGAGCGGTTGGTCTTGCGAATATTTCCGCGACTCCTTCTGGGCGCGTAATCCGAGTGCGCAAGCGACATATCGAAATAGATCGTTGCCGTAGCACGGGCGCCCCTCTCCAGCATCCAACTAAGTGGCCGTACTCGTTGCAGCCAACTTGCAGAGAGAAGACACATGACTTGGAAGCTTAGACATGAAGAGAGAGTAAGAGCCCATGAACGACACCGTCCCTTCGCTTGAAGATTCTCCGCTCAACAATGTTGCCCACGCACCAAAGAAAGTCACTTTGAAAGGACCTGCGAACGTATCGATCCGCTTACCCTCCGAGCCGCAGCCACGGACCCCACGCCTAGCAATTGTGTCGCAAGGTTCACCCGACCGAGAGCCGTACCCGCTTTCGCCCATGCAGGCGGGCATGCTTTACCAAGCGTTGCTCGACGATCCTGCGGAACCATCCCACGGATACGACATCGAGCAGATGCATGTGGTGCTCCAGGAAACGCTGGATGCGGAGCAATTCTGTCGAGCGTTCACGCTGATTGTGCAGCGCCATCCCATCCTCTCCTCCGCGTTCTGCTGGGACAGTGTCGATCGACCAACCCAGCGCCCCTGTCCAGTCGACGCCGTTCCGCTGACTGTCGAGGACTGGTCGACCGCGACGCAATCCGAGCGCGCCACCGAGTTCGACGCTTTCTTGGCGCGCGACCGAGCGCGCGGCTTCGACCTGCGAGTTGCGCCGCTCATGCGACTCTTCGTCTTGAAGATGGGCGACCACGACGAGGTGCTGTGGACCTTCCACCACATTCTGCTCGACGGGCGCTCCTTTCCCATCGTGCTGACGGAGGTATTCGAGGCCTATGAGTCGTTGCGAGACGGCCGGCCCGTCGCGCTTGGACCGTCGCCACGGCCGTACGGCGATTACATCCGGTGGCTGAGCAGCGTCGATAGCGAAGAGAGCCGATCTTTCTTTCGCGCGCTTCTGCGTGGAAAAACGACGCCGACACCCCTTCCGTGTGCCGAGTCGGCGACGCGTCCGTTGCCGGAAAAGGGACACGGTGAAGCGAGCTTGACGATCGAGAGCGCAATCTTCAATCGGGCGCGACAGGCAGCCAAACGAAGCGAGAGCAGCCTCGGCACCGTGGTCCAGGCGGCCCTGGGGATGGTGCTTGCGCGCTTCACCGGCGACGACGACGTCGTGTTCGGGGCATTGCGAGCTTGTCGTCGTTCGGCGCTGGGCGGTCAGGCGCAAGACATGGTCGGACTGTTCATCAACACGCTTCCGGTTCGGGCACATACCGACGATACCCGCTCCGTTGCCGAGCTGCTCGCCGACTTGCGGACGCAAAGCCTGGCCATGCGCGAGCACGAGCACACCTCGCTGACTGAAATCCAGGGCCAAAGCGAGATCCCGCGCGGGCTGCCCCTGTTCGAGACGTTGCTCATGTTCGAGAACCAGGAGCTCAACGAGATGCTCGTGGCCGCCGGTGGGCCGCGCTTTCGGAGTCGCCATTTCAACGTGCACGAGCAGCCAGCCGTTCCACTTGCCATCAACGTGTACGCCGGCGACCGAATGGAAATCCGCGCCGTTTTCGATCGACGCCGATTCCGCACCACGGTGATCGAGCGGTTCCTCGCGAGCTTGGAGAACGCCATCGCTGAGCTAAGCGGAGACCTTTCACGGCCGCTCGGCGCCCTCGACGTGCTTCCCGTCGAGGAACGGCGCCGCATTCTTCGCGAGTGGAACGAAACCGCGCGCACTTTTCCCGCAGACACTTGCATTCATACGTCGTTCGAAGAGCGCGTTTCCGAGCAGCCGGATGCAATTGCGCTCGAGGTCGACAATGCATCGCTCAGCTTCGCGGCGCTTGAAGAGCGCGCCAATCGCTTGGCGAATTACTTGCGGGGCCATGGCGCCGGTCCCGGTCTTTACGTGGGCATCTGTCTCGATCGGGGATTTGATTTGGTCACCGCCATGCTGGCTGTCGCCAAGTCCGGTGCCGCCTACTTGCCGCTCGATCCGGCGTATCCCCAGGACCGACTGCAGTTCATGGTCGAAGATGCGCGCGCCCAGTCGGTCATCACCGAGCGCAAGTACCAGGACCTCTTTGCCTCGCGGCTCCGCCTCGTCGTCGACGGTGATCATCGAACTGCCATCGCCCAGAGCGCGCCCGAGCGCCCGCGGCGCCTAAGCTCGCCGACCGACATTTGCTACGCCATCTTTACCTCGGGTAGCACCGGCAAGCCCAAGGGCGTCGTGCTTACCCACCGCGCGGTAGTGAACACCTTCGATTGGGTTTCGCGCACCTTCCGCGTCGGTCGCGGCGATCGATTGTTGTTCGTGACCTCACCCTGCTTCGACCTATCGGTCTATGACACCTTCGGCGCCTTGGGCGCAGGCGC
>CAZTTW010000759.1:0-2981 GCA_964616265.1 uncultured Myxococcales bacterium
CTCAAAACCCGTCGCAAGTTCCTGACTTTTCTCAGGATTTTGCGACGGGTTTCTTACGGGGTGGACGGGACTTGAAGAGGAAGACCACCAAAATCGAAACCTGAGCAGAGACGCGGACTTGGCTCGTATCTGCTGAAGATGGTTAGGTTTTCCTCTTCTTTCCCTTCCCCTGCGTTCCCCTGGAGTTCCCGACGTTGCCCCGAATTTGGGGCAACCTGGGGGCAACGGAAACCTGGGCGACACAGCTGCCAATTTGATCGTCTGCCCAGAATGACTCGGGACGAAGGTAGAGTGGTCCGAGGGCTGGGCGATGACCAGTCGATTGGCCAACTCAAGATCCTGGGCGAGGAACCGCAGGTTCTATGGGCGAATGGCGATGGACCTGCGCGAGACTCAGCGAGTGAGCGGGCCGTAGCCCGCAGAGAGGCTGGCGCGATCGTCGTCCGCATCGCGAGATTCGGACAGAGGATAGGTCCAGCTGCGCAGAGTCGCCGGGGCAGCGAGTTCGGCAATCAGACGGAATCTTAGCAATTGCGAACCATCCGCTGACTCCACGTCGAAGCGCTGGATGGGACCAAACACCTCGGCCAACTGGGCCGGTTGGCAGGTGGGCAAGAATGGCCGCAGCACGCGCGGGTCGTAGTAGCGGAAGAAGAGTCGCTTGTGATTCTCGGTGCGGACCTGCAGGAGCCTGCGCAGGTGGCGCCGGACCTCCACAAGCCCAGCGGTTGCCGCCAGGTAGAGTCCCCAGGAGTGTCCCCACCCTTGCTCGATCAATTGCGGCAACGTCACTGAGCCAGGCACGATGCGAAGCAGGTACGGAGAAGCTGCCAGGAGATCCTCGGACAGGTGCCCCGTAAACAAGCAGCTGTATTCGAAGCCCGAGGACTTGATCCAATGGTGGATGCCATGTTCCCTGGCTGCATCGATTAAGGCGTAGAGCGATGTGCCGTTTCTCTCGAAGCGATAGAATAGAAGGTCGAGCAGACGTTGTGTCTGTCTGTCGTCCACGACGTGCTCCTTCAGGGCTTGATCAATATACGCGGTGAGTCGACGCGTCCCCGGATTCGGTACACGCCGTTCACGAGCGGATCACCCGCGTAGCTCGCCCATCTGAACTGCGCTAAGTACTGCTTCCCGGGCGTCCGCTTCCAGACCACGCTCTTTGCCTGCCAGGTTGCACCCGGCGCAAGGGTGACCAGCATTTCTTGGGCCGGGCGAGACGCAAGCGGTTCCAGTGGATGGTGTTTCCAGTCGAGTCTCGGCGGTTCGCCGGGCTTTTCCCCGGCATATTCCGTAACCATCACGACCGAGCGGTCGTGCGTTGCTGTAGCAGGAATCCAGCGCGGGTCGGTGAAGCAGATGGTATCGACACCGACATTCTTCATCGAGACCACGAACACGTCGCCGTCCGGGAGCTGGGCGCGCTCTAGACCCAAGATAGCCGCTCGCTCGGGATGGGCGAAGCTCTGCGAGAACATGGCCTGCGTCTTGTCCAGGACCGGCGCAACAACAACACGGTTCAGGTCGTCGCTATCGTTGATGGATTGGTGTGACTCCTTGGCTGGCTCAATCAGGGTGTACTCCGATTGGGTGAGCCCTGGGTGGCGCGCCATCGAGGCGAGTGTCCCGAACAGCTTCGACGTCGTGACAACGGCGTAGAAATCCTGTAGAGCCTGGTCATCAATGTGGGTGCGGAAGATCCCGATGGGGGTGCCAGGAACGTCGAAGTCCGCCCCGAAATACTCGAGGGACACGAGCGCGTTTCTCGACTCGACCTGTAAGGTCGAATCGTCATAGCCCACTCCTCCTCCGATCTCTGGACCACGGCTGCGAACGACGAACGCGTAGTCAGGCACGCCTGGGCGCGGCCAGGATGGGGTGGAAATCTTGGGAGAAACGGGAATGGCAATCATGGCTCGTACTCCAGCATTGGGATAAGGAGGGACGGAATCGGGGTGCTTGACCTTGGCTGATGATGGACGCTCCGTCGAAGAATCTCGGGCAACCGCCGGGGCCGTGCCGATAAGGCTTAGTGCTACGAAGAGACGATAGCATCGGGCTAAGCCTACGCTTCGCGAGGTCATGGGCTCTAGGCGCTCCCATCGTCTTGCGCGGGTGGGGAGGTCGGGCGAAATGATGAGAATACGGCGTCGAACAGTGCCTCGGTTTCGGCAAACGTCTCTACGAGGCTCGTCGCCGTCAGCGTGACTACCCGATCTGGCGCGGCCAAACGGAGATAGCGCTGCTTTTGTCGCAGGCGTCGCCGGGGCTCGCCCCACTCGTAGACGCTGGTCCGGGCCGGCAGCTCGCTCTGCGCGTCGGGCGTGTTGCTCACAATCGTCACCGCGGGCAAGAGTTGCTGGATTTTGGCGAGCTGTTCGTCCACATAGGCAGAAAGCTCGACCGGTCGAACGAGTCGCTCGGTCTTGACTACCACGGACGGTGAGAAATCCGAGCGAGCCCTGAAGGCAAACGCATAGGTCGATTCGTCGCGAAAGTCTGCGGGCAACTCGATGGCGAAGTCCGTACCGTGGAAGGTTGGCATGTTCCTGGTTGAGTCCTTTCCGCCTAGAAGAGAGAGCCAATCCCGGCCCCGGCGAGAGCCCCGAGCGCAGCCCCGGCTGCGGCTCCCGCCACCGCGCCGAGGGGATTGCCGCCGCTTGCGATGAAACCAATAATGGCGCCCGCCACGGCGCCCACGATTCCGCCGATGATGGCGCCAATAAATGCCCCCGACCCGGAGCTGGACGATTGGGACATCGAGGTGCCTGAAGGCGAAGCGAGGTTCGCGCCCTTCGCGACCGCTTCGTAGGTGTACGCCTTGCCAAACTGGTCCTGCACGAAGAGCGCCAGCATCTCGCAGATCCCTTTGTAGTGTCGGCGCTTGACGTCCTTCAGGTTCTTCCCCATCAGACAGTCGTCGTCGATGCCGTTGTTCAGTCCATCGCCGTCGCTGACCCCGTATTGGGTGGTTCCGA
>CAZTTW010000760.1:0-2980 GCA_964616265.1 uncultured Myxococcales bacterium
CACGACAGATTCGTAGTGACCACGACCCGCAATCAGCGAGAGCGTGACCGGACGCTGAAGACGAACGAAATCCATGATCGAGACCAGCCTGCGGTCTCCTGAGCTACTTTCCAGTTTTTTCGCCACTCGTGACGCGAGACCGACGACAAAAGGTTGTGCGCAACTTTCTTTGTGCGGAGAGACTTGTTGTAGTATTGCGCGCCGTTGAACTCGCGCAGCCAGGAACCTCCCGCCAAACCCAGCTATCCGTGCCGGTTCGGACCCCGCTTCGTCCTCCTCAAAGAACTCGGCAAGGGTGGCATGGGCCACGTCTTCATGGCGCTTACCGGCCAAGCCGGCGTGGAACGCGTGTGCGCGCTCAAGGTCCTCAAGGAAGTGCGCGCCGGCCGTGACGCCGAGGAGCTGACGCAGCGGTTTCTCGACGAAGCGAAGGTCGTCACGAAGCTGTCGCACGAAAACCTGGTCTACGTTTTCGACTTCGGTATCGAAGAACGCCAGGGCTACTTGGCCATGGAATACGTCCAGGGCAAGTCGATCACCGAAACCTGGAACCGATGCGCCGCCAAGCGCGACGGTTTCCCCATCGGCCTGTCCATCTATTACATCGCCGAGTTGGTCTCGGCCTTGTGGTACGCCGCCAATGTCGACGGGCTGGGGCTCGTCCACCGTGACATCTCGCCGTCCAACGTAATGTTGACGTACACCGGCGGTGTCAAGCTGATCGACTTTGGCCTGGCCAAGTGGAAGGCGAAGGTCGTGCAAACCGCGACCGGCGTGCAGTGGGGCAAGACCAGCTACATGTCGCCCGAGCAATTCACGGGCAAGCCGGTCGACCACCGCAGCGACCTTTTCTCGGCGGGCGTGATTCTGTGGGAGCTCTTGACCGGCCGACAGATGTTCCCGCCCTCGGAGGCGCGCACTCCGAACGCGGCGCCCCCGCCGCCCTCGCGCCACACGCGCGACGTTTCGCCCGGGCTCGACCGGGTGGTCATGAAGGCCCTGGCCCAAAGCCCCGCGGAGCGCTTTCAAAGTGGCGACGAAATGTGCGCGGCCCTGCTCGCCGAGATGCCGGCCGAGGCGGGCGGAAAGCTCCAAGCCGCGAAGTTCGTCGGCCGACTCTTCGAGGCGGAGATTCGCGCCGAAGCGGCCGAACAGCGCGAGCTCGTCGACCGCGCGGCTCGCATGGACGGTGGCAGCACCGGCGAACGCAGCGAACCGCCGGTCACCCAGGCTATCACCGACGGGGAAACCACGCCCGACCCCGATCCCGACGGGCTGGTGGGTAAGACTCTTTGCGATCGCTATTTCGTACGACGGCTAGTCGGCGAAGGCGCCATGGGGCGCGTTTACGAAGGCCACCACACCGGCATCGGAAAACGCGTCGCCATCAAGATCGCCCACTACGTGGAACGACGCAAAGTCGAGGTCGCCAAGCGTTTCCAACGCGAGGCCCTGGCGCCCGGACAAATCGGTCATCCCAATGTCGCCGACGTCACCGACTGCGGAACCACGCCCAAGGGTGAGTTCTTCTTCGTCATGGAGTTCATCGACGGCATCAGCCTCGACGCCGTCATCAAGCGCGACGGGCAGCTCGCCATCGAGCGCGTGCTCACCATCGCGACGCAAATCTGCCGCGCCCTCGAGGCCGCCCACCGCGCCGGCATCATTCACCGAGATCTGAAGCCCTCCAACGTGATGCTCGTGCGCTCGCCCGAGCAGGAGGAGCTGGTGAAGGTCCTCGACTTCGGCGTGGCCAAATTCCTCCACGAAACCGGCGACGGCGGCAACCTGACCCTGACCGATGCCACGGTCGGCACCCCCAAATACATGGCGCCCGAGCAGATTCGAGGCGGCGGCAAAGTCGACTTCCGCTCGGACATTTACGCTCTAGGCGCGATTGTCTACACCATGCTGGCGGGCGGTCGCTTGCCCATCGAAGGCGCCAGCGTCGACGAGATTTGGCAGCGCAAGCTGACCCGCGATCCCTATCCTTTGCACGAATACCGATCGGATCTTCCGTCCGACTTGGAAGAATTGATCCTGTCGTGTCTGTCACGCGACCCGGGTCGGCGGCCCGCGTCCGCCGCCGACCTGAAGAAGAAGCTCATCGCCCACCTCGAAGCCGTGCGGGTTGCCAGCGACAGCATCCTGGGCATGAAGTCGCCGTCGCAGACCGAAGTCCTCAGCGAGCGGCTATTGCGACGAAGAACGCGCATGGGCATGGCTCTTGGAACATGCACCGCCATCGCCATCGCCGTGCTCGGCATGTACTTCATTCACTGGCCATTTTCTCGTCCGCGGCGAGCAACGATTGCGGCGCCAGCGCCCGCCATCACGCCGGCTCCGCCTTCTCCGGCGCCGGCTCCGCCACCGCCTCCTTTGCCAGCGGCCGAAGCGGAAACCGCGCAGCTTCCACCTCCAGCCAAGCCGAGCGTTGCCCCGGCAGAGACGCCGCCCGTTCGCCCCGCCAAGGCTGCAGCGAAAGACAGCAAAGCCTCGACGCCACGCCTTCATCGCGAGGCAGAGACGACCGCCGGCAAAAAGACCGAAGCCTCGCAAGCGACCGCCGACAAGCCGGAACCGGCGAGCGGCGGCGAAACGATGAGAGAGGATGATCGCCCTGCGCCCGGCGAGGACGAAATCGTCGCGGCCGTCAGCAAGGCCGAGGCGGCCTTCAGCGAAGGTCGCATGGCAACCGCGCGCGTGGCCGCAAGTCAAGCCGTGGCTGGGGCTCGAAATGCGTCACCCGCACTGAGGTTGCGCGCCTACGTCGTCCTCGGCAAAGTGCAGCTTGCCTCCGAGCAGTTTGCCGAGGCCGAGCGAAGCTTCGACAAAGCGTTGGCCATCGATCCGCAAAACCCGGTCGCCCAAAAAGGCAAAGCGCGCGCGCACGAAAGCGCCACGACCGAGCCGTAGGGTCTCAATAATTAAACTGCACGCGGTGGGGACGTTCGGCCACCACCTCGCGGTCGAGCGTCCA
>CAZTTW010000761.1:0-2980 GCA_964616265.1 uncultured Myxococcales bacterium
CTGTCCAGTACCTCGGCCGAGCATTGATGTCGTTCCTGCCGGCAGAAGAGCAGGATCTTTGGCGCGAGTCTTTTGCGGGCACAGGTAAAGAGCGCGAACCCGTCAGCGCTGTGTCCACAGCGGTAATGGCACCGGAGGAGGCACGCCGGCTGATTCAGAAGTCAATTGAAGAGAAGACCACGGAGGTCGATGGCGAACCGGGGCATCGCCAGCAGGGCAGGGGAGTGCCAGCAGCTCTTGTAGAGTCAGGTCCGTCTTTGCAGACCAAGATCGATTCGAGCTTTGTTGCCGAACCGCGCGAGCGAACGTGGAGATATTCAGAGGATCCTTCGTCTGCAGAGCCATCCAGGCCACGAACACGGCATTCGCGAAGGAAGCTGAACATCTTACCTGCCACACTGTTGGGTGCCGCCGGTGTTGGGCTGGTTGCGATTGTGGTGACGGCCCTCGGCGGGGGACACAGAGCAACGATCTTGGTCTCGTCGTCGAGCGCCTCGACGACCTTTGCACGAGACCAGCAGCACGCGACGCCCGACGGAGGAACGTCGGAAGCTAGCTTGGTGCAGACGACCACTGGTCCTCGCGTTGCGCCCCCGGAGCAACGAACGCCCGCCAGACCGTCGGAAGCCGCTGACGCGGACGCAAACCGCCCGCGTAAACGTAGAAGCGATCGTTCTTACAGCAGGATGGATGAGCGGTGGTGAAGTGGGGCGCGCTTAACTTGCCCAGGCCGGCCACCATGACGGCGTCGCTCAGCCTAGGCGCTCGCGAATCGCTGCAGTAACTCCAGCTTGCGAGCCCGCAAGCGCTGCTGTGCGCGTATGTCGTAAGCCTCCGGCTCGGCCTGCGCCGGTTGCGTGCGATCGAAGTAAGCACCGCTCACTCCGGAGAGCGCGTGCTCGCGCCGCTCAAGGGTTGCGCCGGATGGCACAGGCAAGCAGCTCACCGTCGAAGAAGAAACCGCGTTCGAGCACGGCAATTCCCTAGCCTCATGCCGCCGTTGGCTATGCCGAGCGTCACCATGGCTTCGAGGTTTTCGGCTACGACGGGTCTCTCGCGGGTAAGCACCCAAGCGCGGTGCTGGGAAATCGAGGAGCGGTGGGATCTCGACGACCAACGTCTCAGGTTTGACCGCGAATGGACACCAGATCCTAAGTCAAAAGGGGCGGGTTGCAGGGGGATGCCAGCGTTGGCTTCACCGACGGTGAGCGCGGCACCAAGGGATCGGCGATCCCATCGAAATGAACCCCGCTAGGACCTAGATAGGACCCGACCGATCTGCTGGGTTCTGCCGGAAGCGAGACGCCCGGTACAACGTGACCTGGCGAGCCGGCGCGGCTATCCTAGAGCCCATGGCAGGGGACGCCGCTGAAAACAAAGCGCGCTTCGAAAGGACGGTCGCTGAATGCGTGGTGCGGTTCGTGCCCGAAGTATCGCTCTGCGCTATGAGGGATGCACCAGACGCCGATTTGCTCCACCGAGACGGGCATCACGTCGGCCTTGAGATCGTCTCTGCCATCCACCAGGAGTATCTTGACACTGATGTGCGCATTCGGGCCGCCATCGACGAGCTGCGAAGGCAGTTGGGCCAGCGGGGAGTGCGGGTCTTTCTGAGTGCCCGTTTCGACATCGCCGAGGTGGATGCGCAAACCTCTCTCGCGGCGCGCAAGGCGTGGCAAAGGGATGTTCTTGCTCGGGTTGCGGCGCTCGTGCAATCAATCGACCGTGGCTGCGCGGAGGAGTCGGCTTTGCGGAAGCTGGGCATCACATTGATCGTCCACCTGGAATGGTCTCCGTCCACTTCGCTGACCGTCATGCCCGGGCGACGTTGGTTCAGTCGGTCTGGGGCAAGACCTGTCGACGTCTGCCTGGCAAAGAAGCACGAGAAACTGCGTCAGTACCGACGGGAAAACGGCGATCACTTCCAGGCGTACTGGCTCGCGATCACGGGCTACGGTGCCGGCGTAACCGATCACGGATTTTCGATGTTGCTCGAAGGACGCTACGCCACCGACTACGACCGCGTTTTCCTCGTCGAGGAGGCTGGGGGCGCCTTTGTCAACGCCCAGGATGTGACGCCGCCGTCGGACCACTCCCAGTCGGAGTGGTCCGCAAGACCAGCCCAAAATATGGACAAGCGAGATTCCAGGTAGCGCTCCTGGTCGGGGCGTAGCTGACAGCGACCCTACTGCCCGACCAGGCTCGCCTCGTCGCTCGCTACTTTTTTTGTGGCGGGCGTGGCGAGTGTGGCGGGCTCCACCCGGCATAGCGCCCAAAGGCATCTCGGAGATCTGTCAGCGTGTACCCACGGTGGAACTCGCGTTTCGGGCCCTTGCTCGCCCATTTGACTGGTCTGATACCAAACGGCTTCAGCAGGCGGGCCAGCTGCTCCCGCGTGATCGGGCGGCCTTGTGAGTACGTCGGCCACGGGCTGTCCTCCCGCTGTGCCAGGTCTTGAAGGATGACTCGTGTCTCGATGCGTCTTGCCCCGCACTCGTCGAAGATGCGTGCCAAATCCCTGAGGAGCATCTCGGCAGGATCACCTTCGACCTCCTGCTCGACCATCGCCGACAAGGCGACGACGGCCTCGCCAACACGCTCAGGCCAATCTCCCCCTGCCACGGTCGCGATGGCTAGAAGGGGTCTGGCGTTGTCACGGGCACGGTCGCTCTTCACCTCCTTGGGCACCTTGGGGCTGACTCTGGAGATGGCATCGCCATTGTCCTCCGACCAGCGAACCAGGCGCTGCCGAACTGGCTCGGTTTTGTTCAGCAAGCGCGAGAAGTTCACCTTCTTGACGGAATCACTCGGGCCTTTCCGTTTCATCTGGACGGGAAGAGACCTGTCCACGATGGTCGGATGGAGGCTACCAATCGCAGCCACGGCTTTGGGGCAATAGACGTCGTGACGTCCGTTGGCTCTGATGACCCATGCCTGGGCGCGGTGATGGCCAGCGTTGATGATGTTTCTGAGTTCGGAA
>CAZTTW010000762.1:0-2979 GCA_964616265.1 uncultured Myxococcales bacterium
GGCCCGGCGTCGAGTCGCCAGGCGCCCTTGCTAACTCCGACCAGCAACGCAACGCTAGCCCCGGCGGCTCGCCAGTCCACGGTTGTGAGGCTGGTGGTGGTCGAGCCCATCTCGCCGCGCCCCTCGACGGCGAGCGTGAAGTGGCGCAAGAACGCGAACTCGGCGCCGAGCGTGAGACCACCAAGCCACGTCGCTGGCCGGGCCACCCGGCGCAGCGAGCCGGCCGCGGTAGCGCGAAACCGGCGCGCTGGTTCAGCCTGTGGTACTGACACAGCCGCTGCCGCAGGTGGAAGCTTCTTCTCGACGGGCGCCTCGCTGGTTGCCACCAGCTCACTCACCGCCAGCGCGAGCAAGCGCAAGAGCGCGGGCCCGGACGTTTCACGCGGAATCACCTCCGAGTGAGACTCGCGACCGCTCTGCACATCGGTCGCCGTGATGGCGACCTTCCCGTCATTGCAGACTAGTACGACGACCGCAGGCCGCAACGTCCGGCCGGCACCCACGGTGCCAAGTTCGATGGCGGACAACTCGACCAGACGAGCGGCATCGACGCCAGGGCATGCGTCTGTCTCGATCTTCACCTGCGCATCCGTCGGCTCCGAAGCCCGAGCGGCCGCGCCGACAAACGCCAGGCCTAGCGCCGCCATCCTGAGCGCGTAAAGGCAAACCCTAGCCAATCGCCTGCGAAAAGAGGTCACTCCAACTGGCCGTATCGTCGCACAGATTCGAGCCGTCGTCCGGACGGGTACCTGGCAACGTATTCATTGGCCAGACCACGAGCGCGCGTGCGCTGCCCCGCACGGTCGGCGGCCTCGGCCTCGCGGGCCAGGGCATCGGGCGAAAGGGGCCCATCCGGGAGAATCTTCCGCACCAGCGCGAAGGCATCGGCAGCCTCGGCCGGACGCCCGAGCTCGTGGAGCAAGATGCGGCCAAGCGTGAAGGCAGCCAGGGGCGCGCGCGCATCGTCGCGGTACTTCCGCACGAGCTTCTCCAAATACGGTGTCGCCTCTGCGGGATGGCCAGTCAGTCGGGCAGCGTCTGCAGCCAGCAACAGATCTTCGGCGCCGCTGTCAACCACGCCCGGCGCAGCAGTTAGAACGCGGTAGGCCTCGGCATAGCGTCCGCGCGTCGCCAGATCGCGGAAACGCGTGCGCGAGGGCGGCGCCGCCGGACGCGAAAGCTCCGGTGCGGCAGGTGGGTTCGCGATAGGCACGTCGCCGCTGGCGGCTTCCGCCGGTTGGGGAGCCGCTGGTTGCGCAGCATCCTCGGGGAAGTGCCCTGTCTGCCCTGCTGCCAGCAGGCGCACGCCACCGGGCCAGCGAACCTCAACCTTGCCTCGGTAGACGGAGACGTAGGCGCGCGTGCCGTCGCGCTCGACGCGGAATCGAGTGCCGAGGACGCGCACCGCGATCGCATCCACGTGCACGGTGAACGTGCGGCTTGAATCGGGAACCACATCGAACTCGCCCCGGCCCGCGGTGAGACGCAAGTCGATCGCTCGCGCGGTCACGGCCACCGCCTCCACCTGAGAACGCTCGTCGAGCAGGCGGGCCGAAGAGCCATCGAAAAAGCGCAGCACACGGCCAAGCGAATCCTGCGTCACCGACGGTGGAGTGGCCGCCTCGCGCGCCCAGGGGAAGAGCCGGTACGACACGCCAGTTACGATGCCTGCCACCAGCAACAGCGCCAAGACCGCGACGCGTGTCCGACCTCGCCGCCGCATCTTGTGGCGGGCCGCGCGCAGATTCTCCTCGATGCGCTGGGCGCTCCACGTCGTTTCGACGTGCCGCAGGGCCGCTTCGACCCTTTCGCTGGTCGGGTCAACCATGGCTCGTCCTCTGCGCGAGGGTCTTTTCGGCTGCACGCAGCCGCCGCTGTACGGTCGACTTCGAGCAGGCACACATCCTGGCGATCTCGTCGAGAGGCTCGTCCTGCACGTGGCGCAGCACCCAGACGGCGCGCTCGACTGCGGGCAAGCGTTCCAACGAGCGGTAGGCAAGTGCAACCTGCGCCCGTTCGTCGGGTGTGGCCGACATATCAGCAATCGCCGCATAGTCCGACGGGAGCTCCAGGCCGAACAGCACAAGCACGCGCGTGCGACGAAGTTTTCGGATCGTCCGGCGCACCGTGATCCGGGCCAGCCAGCCCTTGAGCGCCCGGGGCTCGCGCAGCTGGCGCAACCCGCGGTAGGCCTCGATGAAGACCTCCTGCACCAGATCATCGAGGTCGTCTTCGCGTCCCATGATCTTCAAGGCGATGCCGGCCACATAGGCGGCATACTGGCGAAATACCTGGTCGAGTCCACCGGGCTCCGCCGGGGAGACGCCGGCCTGGTCGCCGGGGACTAGCCTGAGGTGAATGCCACTACCCATGCACTTCCTTGGTGGCCCGTGACGCACCCGAAGTGGTCATCTATTCGCCTCGCGCTTGAGCGTCCAGTGCCCAAATCAACAAATGCGAATCATTCCGGGTCAAAGGCACACTCAAGTGTACCGCGATACGGCCCGCAAAACTCTACTGGCAGGGCATGACCCGATTCGGTCGCGGCCGCGAAGTACATCTATTTCGAGCTTTCGGGGCTGGAAGACGATCCGTTGCTGGCTGTTCCGTTCGTGTCTGCCTTGATGGGGAGCGTCTGGAAGCGCATCCAGAATCCACGGACCATCCGCGAAAAGAAGATCGTAATCGTCGATGAGGCGTGGTCCTTCCTTGCCCATCCGACCTTCTTTCGCGTCGTCGAGGAAATGTTCAGGACGATTCGCAAGTTCAACGGATTCATCGTGCTCAGCACGCAGACGCCGAAGGATTTGAAGGATGGTCAGGCGCGCAAACTGCTCCCAAGCATGGCGGAAGTATTTCTCTACCGTGGCTTCTCCGAGCCAAGTAGCCTAGATGTGAATCAATACGCGGCTGCAATTCGTGTCCCGGAGCCCAACCGACGACGACGGCGCAGTATCCGAAGGACCACAGCCCCGAGTG
>CAZTTW010000763.1:0-2979 GCA_964616265.1 uncultured Myxococcales bacterium
GATCGGCGATGCCAGCCTCCATCGTACCGGCCTCGGTCGCGCCAGAGTCGGTCGCACCAGCGGCGGCGGCGCCGGCCTCGCTGACGCCGCTATCGCCGCGTGTCTCGAGAGGTGCATCCATGGGCGGCGGTGGCGCCTCGAACATTCCGCCCTGATCCTTGTACGTCCGCGCTCGTGGTAAAGCGACGCCATTTCGGCGACGATGTCTTCCGGGCTGCGCTGGCGGAAACGCGCGCCTGACACCATTCGGTGCATGGTGGAGATGCAACAATAGTCGCAAGCGCTGAGACATCCGCGACTGCCCATCAGGTAGGCGGTGGGAACGCCCGCCATCAGGCGCGCCGGGCCCGAACGCTCGGGCCACGGCAGCAGATCGAGATCAGCCAGTGCCATGCGTGGGGGAGATCTCTTGATAACGCCGCCGTCGCGAAAGACGACGCCGGGAATAGTTGCCAGCGCCTGCGGTGTCCAATCGGCCAGCGCCGCCAGCTCGACCAGCGTTCGCTCGCTCTCGTGTATGAGGACGAGATCGATCTCGCCATGACGAGAGAGCAGCTCGTCGGCCGCGCACGAAGCGTAGTGTCCCCCGGCGATGACCGGACGCTCCGGCCGCGTCCGCTTGAGCTCGGCGGCGAGCGCGAGAAATTCGGGCGCGCGCACCTGGTAACACATGGACAGACCGACCACGTCCACGTGGGCCGCCGCCGCCACCACCGCAGGCACATCCGCCCGCGTATCGAAAGCCGCGATGACCGGCTGGTGCCCTGCCGAGCGTAGCGACGACGCCAAGTAACGCAGGGAAAGGTTCTCCTCCAAATCCGGGCCGACCAGAAGTAGACGCATGAGTCTCCTTTGCTAGAACGCCTCGAACTGGCAGCAACCCGTGTGCCAGCCGGGTCCAAAAGCTTGACGGATCCTTAACGGACTAGAAATACCGTAATCTCGCCATAGGTGCGATCACAGCGGCCCTGCCGCCGTCAGGAATCTGAGAGGCGATGGGCGTTAGTGCCGAGAAGTCGTGTCCCGGTCACCCTCGTTGCGCAGATCACCACTTCACGATAGAAGCGCTCCACCAGCCGTGATTGGGACCACGATAGGGAACTACGAGGTTCAGCGTCTTATCGGTGAAGGCGGTATGGGCAAAGTATACCTTGCCGTCCACTCAAGACTTGGGCGCGTGGCGGCCGTCAAGGTGTTGGGTTCGCGCGAGGGCCGCGATGCCGAGGCCGTGGCTCGTTTTCTGACCGAGGCCCGGGCAGCGAACGCCATTCGCCACGAAAACATCGTGGACATTTACGACTCGGGCACCATGGGGAATGCGGGGCCGTACATCATCATGGAGTATCTGGAAGGGCTGTCCCTGACCCAGGTACTCCGTCGCGGGGCGCTCGACGTAGCAGATCTCATCGACTGGGGCTGCCAAGTGGCGGATGCACTGACTGCGGCCCACGACAATTACGTCGTCCATCGCGATCTCAAACCCGACAACCTGTTTCTGTTGCCCGATCCCAGGCGGCCAGGCAAACGACAAGTGAAGGTGATGGACTTCGGCATCGCGAATCTCCAGCGCGCCGAGGACCGGGTTTACGAGACCCAAACCGGCGTGCTTCTCGGCACGCCACTTTACATGTCGCCCGAGCAGTGCATGAGCCTCAAAGATCTCGATGCTCGCAGTGACATCTATTCGTTCGGCGTAATCCTGTACGAGATGGCCACCGGACGGCGGCCGTTCGAAGCCGACAGCTTCTATGGCCTGATGAGCATGCACATCAGCGATCCACCGAAGCCACCCAGCGCCTACCGCAAGGATCTGCCGCGCCCGCTCGAGGACATCATTCTGCAAGCGCTCGCCAAGGCTCCGGCGAATCGGCAGGGATCGATGGCCGAAGTGCTGTCGCAATTGGAGCTCGCGCGTGGCAACGTCGCGGCTAGCAGCGAAGCCCTGAAGCGTTCCCGCTCGGCGCAGGTAGGGACCAACGCCATCGCCGTGACGTTCGGACGCGACGAAATCCTGGCCTTTCTCGCCGAAGTCGACAGCGAGCTGGACGGACCTGCCGGGATGGAGATCATCGGCGGCGCCGCTGCCTTGCTCGCCTACGGCGCACAGTCTCCGACCAAAGACATCAACACGCTGGCGAGCGTAGACGAGAGAATTCTGCACGCCGCCGTGCTCGCTAACTCGAAGATCCCCATCAACGCCGTGGCCGCGATCGTTCCGACCGGATACGAAGACGTTCGCGAGCGTCTGGCCCTGCCCTTTCGCCACCTCGTGGTTTGGGTTCCCTCGCGCTACCATCTGTTGCTGATGAAAGCGGTTCGCGGCAGCCGACGCGACGTCGACGTCATCCTCGAGATGCACAGAGTGAAGCCATTCGACCTCGAGCTCATCGTCGAACGGTCGAATGACCAAGTCCTGCGCAGCTACGGAAACCTCGAAACCCTCGAGCACGTCTATCTCATCATCGAGAAGCTCTTCGGCCCGAATCGCGTCCATCGCGTCGGCTCGCTGACCATGCGGCAAGACTTCCTTCCGCCGGGCGCGAAATCGCGGCTCGGTAGATTCCCCGAGCGCGACCCGTAGACCGCGGCGCGCGGACAAACCTTTTCACGATCTCTGCCGCCAGGCAGCGCGATCTGCATCGATGAAGCCGTGGCGCTCACCGGAGAACCCATGATCTGCGCCTTGCGTGGGATCCGGGGCCGCCGCTACGGATGAAGGCCCGGTGGCGTTCGCCGTGGGACTGAATCGAGTTGCAAAAGGCGCTCCGGCAGGGGCGACCTTGTCAGTGTAGTTCGACCCGCCGACGGGCAGACATTACAATCTACTTTGTGTCAGGTACTGACAACAACTTGGCGGCGCCGTCCAACACGGCCTTGAACCCAAGGTGCGGCTGCGAGACCGGTGTTTCGCGTGTTAGCGCGCAGCGATGGCTCAGCTCTTTCCGCGCGGGCTGAACTGCGCAACGAAGGTCCCTAGGC
>CAZTTW010000764.1:0-2977 GCA_964616265.1 uncultured Myxococcales bacterium
ACGCCGGTGCTGCTCGAACCCTTGATGGCGATGTGATCGTCGCCGGTGCTGATCTTGCTGCACGCGATGGTGCCGTTGCTGGCCGCCTCGCCCGGATCGATGCCGTCGGTATTGTGGGCATTGCTGTAGCTAAGGGCGGTCCCGACACTGTTCGTCGCTTTCGACGGCGCCTTGATGGTCACGCCCCACACCACGAAGCCGTCTGCGCCGAGCTTGACGTGGAACTTGGGCGAGTCGTGCAGGGTGATCCGATAGAGCGTGAAGTTGCTCGCACCGCGCACCGAGATCAGCGCCGGGCTGTTGCCGCTGCTGCCGGCATTTTGATCCCACCACGATTGCGACGAGCCGATGTTGGGCTCACCGCCTTGACCGTTGATCACGCCGTCGCCCACGATGCCTGAACCTGCACCCGCAATGCTGATGAGTGCCGCAGCAGATCCCCAAACGGAAGGATCGCGAGTGGCGTAGAGAGTGACGCCCGAATCGACCCACAGAGAGACCCCCGAAGGGATGGTGAGCGGGCCGGTGATGAACGCGTTACTCGAACCGCTGGTGGCCAGCTTCACCGCCTTTCCCGAGCCGCAGCTATTGAGCGCCGACTGAATGGCAGCGGTGTCCAGACTGCTTTCGCTGGGGAGGGCGCTGACGGCCACGTTCTGGGTCGCGTTCAACGTCGTGCAGGCAGGAGGAATCGTGGGCTCGGCTGGGAGGTTGCTGTCGCCGGCGCCGCACGCTCCGCCCGTGCCCTTCGCGGATCCACCGGTGCCGGAATTTCCACCGGTACTTGCAACGCCTGCGGCTCCGCCGCCGGTACCGGTCGCACCGCCCACGTGCGCGCCGCCGGTGCTAACCACTCCACCCCCAGCGAGAACACCGCCGCTCGCCCTTGCTCCGCCGCTGTCGACCGCTCCGCCCGAGGCAACCGAGCCGCCAGCGCTGTTCCCTCCCGCCGCCGTGCTGGCGCCACCGCTCGTCGCAACACCACCGGCCGCGCCATTTCCACCCGAAGCGGAAGGCGTCGAGCCGGCTGCGCCTCCAGCGGAAATGGCAGCTCCGCCGTTCGAGCTGATTCCGCCCGAGCCAGAAACCCCACCCAGGCCACCCGTGCCGCCGGAGCTACACGCTAGCCAAAGGACGGCCGAAAATGCGGCCACGGCCAACCGCGCGTCTCGACGAAATTCCATGATCCGTTGGTGCTGTAGCGCCCTCACAATGAATCAGTGATTCTGACGACGACGGACGGCTCACCTTGAACGGATTTCTCCGCGCGCCACCGGCGGCCCCATGGCGAAATAGTCATCCCTGAGCGGCCGTCACCGCTTGCATGAGGCGAGATGCCGTCGCCGCGACGTCAAAACGGTCTTGCGCTGTTTGCTTTGCAGCCAGTCCCATCCGTCGGCGCAACTCGGGATCGCGCGCAAGCCGTAAGAGCGCGTCTGCGATGGCCTTTTCGTTGTGCTGTTCCACCAGCAATCCGTCCACCTCCGGCGTGATCATCTCCGGCGTCGCCCCGATGATGGTGGACACGACAGGCAGGCCGCAGGCCATCGCCTCCATGACCGAAACCGGCCACGCCTCGCCGTGGCCCACGCTGGGTAGCACGAAGGCATCGGCGCGCATCAGCTCGGAAGTGACGTCCTCCTCGCCCAGAGTGCCGGCGAAGGTGATGTTTTTCTGCAAATCGAGCTCCGCAACTTTCTGTTCGAGCTCGGCGCGATGGTCGCCGCCGCCGACGATGACGTAGTGGATCTCCACGCCGGCGTCGCGCAAGGCACGAACCGCGGCCAAGGCATAACGATGCCCCTTCATGGGGTTGAGGCGCGCCACGGTCACGACGCGCAGATGGTTCGCGCGCTCGCTGCGCTTGGAGGGCAAGCGGCCGAGCCGTTCGCTCTCGATGCCCATGCACGTAACCCAGACGCGGTCGCGATCGATCGTGGTGGCGGCGTGGACTTGCGCTTTCAAGTGGCTGCCCACCACCGACACGAAGGCGGCGTTTGCCATTTTCACTTGGTGGTCGCGCCCGTAGACTTCGAGATCGCCGTGCAAGGTCAGGCTGAAGCTCGGCCCACCGCCGAGCCGACACAGGGCCAGCAAGTGGGCTGCATCCGCGCACGAATGCCCATGAATGTGGGTGATCTTCTCGCTTCGGCAGTAATCGGCGAGATCCAGAGCGCAAGCGAGAAGCCCCTGTTGCTTCAAGCGCTCGCGAAGACTGCTGGCCGACAACTTGGTCAGGTAGGCAACGGCCGAAGCCAATCGCAGCGGGTGCCTGGCGACTTGACGGGCAATCGCCAACGGCCGCGGCGGATAGACGTAATGCGTGCGCGCCACCGCTTGCGAGGCGAAGTCGTGCTTGCATTGGGAGAGGTCGGGCTTCGAGGTGGAAATCAGACGCACCGAAACCCCGCGCGCTTCGAGCGCCCGAATCTCGCGCCAAAAGAAAACGTGCGTCTGTTGCGGGAACTCCGGCACGAGGTAGCCAAGCGATCCAATCGATTCAGTCGATCTACTCATGCCGACACTCCCGCCTGCGTGGCACCGCCGCGCAACGGATCGACTTCGGCTTCCCGAAAAGGCATTCCGTAATCGGGCTTCGGGCCCTCGCCAAGCACCCACGCGTACACGTCGGCCATTTGCTCGGCTTTGCGCTGCCAGGTGAACCAGCGAAGGATGCGCGCACGTCCACGCGCCGCTTGGAGTGCCAACGCTCCGGGATCCGCGACCAGGCTTTCGAACTGCCGACGAAAACCGGCGACGATTGCGGCTCTGTCGCCGAGCGGAATGCGGTAGCCGGTTTCCGCCGTCACCAACTCCGCCGGTCCCGCGTAGTCGACCACCACCGGAACCGCGCCCGATGCCATGGCCTCCAAAACCACGCCACCGCCAAACTCGCGAATGCTGGGAAAGCCGAGCACGTGGGCCTGGCGCAAGCGTTCCGCGACGACGTTGCGATCGAGCCAGCCGGAAAGCGAGA
>CAZTTW010000765.1:0-2977 GCA_964616265.1 uncultured Myxococcales bacterium
TCCGTCTTTCATCACAGCGGCCAAGGGACAATGGTCTTGGCAGAGCTCGACGCCGTTGGCGGAGACATGGTTAAGCATGCCGTCGCGACAGCACCGTCCTACCGCCTCGGCGGCCGCATAGCCGGTGATGCGCTCCGCGCCCTTGTTCCAGTACGTAATGACCCGATTTTCGTCGACGAAGTAAACCCCGTCGTAAAGGTTGTCGATAATATCGCGGTAGAAGTCGCTCTCCTCAGACAAGCGAGAACCTCCAGGTAAACGATAGGAATGGTATGTCCTGTGAAATTCGGCCGATCGCGGAGCATACTGAAGCGCGCAAGTGGATCAGGCCGCAAGTCTTGCCCGCGATAGAGGAATAAGGGGATGACGAATCCGGCACCGAGCGCCAAGTTCCGTGGGCGGCCCGCAAAATGGAGCGAGGGCGGCGCAGTCGTCCTCATGCTGCTGGCTGGCTGCTCAAGAACACCGGTTGGCTGCACGGCGCACAACCAGGCCAGTTCGGCGCACGGTCCCTTTCCTCTTCAGACGGTTGCCGGCAGCGAAATCCGTGTGCTGCCGCGGGCGGGGAACGGCCGCATGTACCAGCTTTACGTCGGCCTCCCCGACAGCTACGAAGAGGAGCCGGGCCGCCGCTATCCCGTGCTCTACCTCTGTGACGGCTATTGGGATTTCAACCTCGTGGACGCCATCGCCGGCAATCTGCTCTACGACAAGGTCATTCCCGAGATCGTGGTGGTGGGTATTGGCTATCCCGGTGAGCACGCCGACTACGCGCGCTTGCGTCGTTCGGACTTAACGCCTGTGGCGGCGACCTACGATGGCGCGAGCTACGACGGTCCGAGCGGCCACGCGCAGGAATTCTTGTCGGTCTTGGAACACGAAATCATCCCCTTCGTCGAGCGGGAGTACAGAGCGGATCCATCCTACCGGGTGCTCGCGGGCAGCTCGCTGGGGGGCCTCTTCACCTTGTACGCCATGTTCGCCCGACCAGGTCTGTTCGTCGGTCATATTGCTGCCAGCCCAGCCGCGCAATGGGCCGACGACTGGCTGCTCGGATTCGAGGACGACTTCCACCGCGACGGCAAACCGCTCGGCTCGCGGCTGTTCCTCAGCTACGCAGACCAAGAGCCCGCGCTGATTTTCGAGGGAGCTAAGCGCTTCGATGCCCGCCTGCGCGAACGCGCCTATCCCGGGCTCGCCTACGAGTTCCACCCGGTGCAAGGCGAGGGGCATACCGGCACCAAGGCGGAGAGCTTCAACCGCGGCATCCGTTTCGCTTTCTCACCGCGCGCGTCCGAGCCGTAATCGAGGACGAGGAGCAGTGGGAACTTCGTGGTGAAAGAGTCTGTCGGCCAAGCGGCGCGACCCGCGTCCGCCGTGACACCGGTGCCGGTGCACGAGCAATCGCTCTTCGCCATTTCGTGGCCGGTCATGATCACGCTCGCCGTTGGTATCTCCGGCCCGATTCTGGATTCGTGGTTCCTGTCGCGGGTCTCGGACGACGCCGCGGCGGGCGTCGGTGCTACGCTGCCCGTGTTCGTGGTGCTGCAAACCGTGATCACGGCCTTGGCCCAAGCAGGCGCGAGCGTGGCCGGACAGTACCTGGGCGCTCGACGGCTGCGCCTGGCCGACGCGACCTTCGCGCTCATGCTGACGTTACTTGCGTGCGGCGGCGTCGTGCTCGGCGCCGCTCTTTGCGCAACCGCGCCGCTGGTCGTGCGCGGGCTCGGCCTTGACGGCGCCATTGCCGGGTACTCGACCGAATTCTTGCGCATCATCGGCGCGGGCTTCGTGGGCCGCGCGCTGCTGGCTGCGCTCACCAACATTCTGGCGGCACGCGGCCTGACGTTGTGGAACCTCGGCATCTCGGTCGCCATCGTCGGGCTCAACATCGTCTTCAACATGCTGCTTGTCGGCCGCCTGTTCGGGCTACCGTGCTTCGGCGTGCAAGGCGTTGCCTTGGCCACCGTGCTTTCCTGGGGCATCGTCGGCTTGGCCACGCTTGCGCTCGTGGTGCGGCGGCTCGGCTTTCATCCGTCGTGGCTTCTGCTCGCGCTCGGGTGGAAGCGCATCCTGCGCCATCTCGCGCGCATCGGTATTCCCTCTGCCGTCGAGCCGGTCGCTTACCAGCTGTTTCAGGTCGCGCTTGCCAGCCAAGTGGTTCGCCTGGGCAAGTTTTCGCTCACCGCTCGCGTGTATGCCGCGAACATTGCGAATTTGCCGGTGCTCTTCAGCTACGGTCTAGGTTTCGGCGCGCAGATCTTGGTTTCGCATCTCGTGGGAGCGCGCGACTTCGCGCGGGCGGATCGTCGGCTCAAGACCGCCGTGGCGTGGGGTGCCGGGCTTTCCTTCGTGGGCTCGCTGGCGCTTGCCTGCTCGGGCCACAGCGTGATGGGACTTTTCTCACGCGACGCCGGCATCGTCGCCTTGAGCTCGCTGCTCTTGTGGATCGATCTGCTGGTTCAGCCTGCCAAGGCAGCGAATATCGCCATCACGTTTTCCTTGCGCGCCGCCGGAGATTCTCGCTTTCCCGCCATCGTCGGCTCGACCCTCATGTGGACCGTGGGCTTGGGCGCGGCGCTAGCGCTGGCCTTCGGCGCCGGCTTCGGCGTGGTCGGCATCTGGCTGGGCATGGCCGTCGACGAATGGACGCGCGCTCTGGTCAACGGCTGGCGCTGGCGCAGCGGCGCCTGGCGACGCAAGGGCGTGACGTAGCGGGCGTGGCGTGGAACTGTCAGCCTGCCTGCCTGGTGACCCGCGGGCTCCGGTGTGGCGGGTCCTGTCAGCTCGGGCCTGCTCCCCGTTGCGCGCTTCGGTCGATTCACTTCGAAACGTGCTCAAAGCGGAGATTCGGGAGTGCGCCTGCAGCACAGGCGGCACGCCGTGTCCAGGTTCCTCCAGTCGCTTTCTTCCCCTGCTTTGCGGGTCAAGTGCCGAAAGTTCAGCAAAAGCATCCGAGTCAGCCAGCCGGTGTGTT
>CAZTTW010000766.1:0-2972 GCA_964616265.1 uncultured Myxococcales bacterium
CACGCCGAAGGCGCGTTCGGAATCGACGAGGTCATCGAAGGCATCGTGCGCAAGCTGGTGCGGCGCCATCCCCACGTGTTCGGAGACGTGCAGGCGAAGAACGCCGAAGAAGCGCTGGCCAGTTGGGCCAAGCTCAAGGCGAGCGAAAAGGCGAAGAAAGGAAAGAAAGGCGCGCTCGACGGCATTCCGCGCAGCGCCCCTGCCCTGGTGCAGGCCATGCGCGCGGGAGAAAAGGCGGGCGCGGTCGGCTTCGATTGGCCGGATGTCGCGGGCGTCCGCGAGAAGGTGAAGGAAGAGCTGACCGAATTCGACGAGGCCTGCGCCAGCGGCGATCGCAAGGAAATGACTGCCGAGCTCGGCGACTTGCTTTTCGCCATCACCAATCTCGCCCGCAAGCTGAACCTCGACGCCGAGCACGCGCTCCGCGAAGCGACCGACCGTTTCGGCCGCCGCTTCCGCTACATGGAGGAGCGGCTGGAGGCCGCCGGGCGCCCTGTGAAAGAGGCACCGCCGGCCGAACAGAACGCCCTGTGGGAGGAAGCCAAGCGGGCGCTGGCGAAGTAATACGACGATTGCCTATTTCGAATCGCCCGAGAAAGGCTCGAACGTGTCGTCGTCGGTGTCGTGGCGCATGTCCAGGTTGACGCCGGTGCGCTTGCCGAGCAGTGTCGCCGTCGTTTTAGGTGCTCTTGCCAAGACCTTGGCTGCTGGTAGGGCGCGCGCCACCACACTTGCGCCCGAGCGAGCCCGGCCACTGTCGTCCACTCTGAAGAAACCAATCGCGCCCTGCATCTGTCCCGCCCGATGCGCCAACTCTTCGGAGGTTGCGCTCATTTCTTCCGATGCACCCGCATTCGACTGAATGACATGGTCGAGCTGTTGCAACGCCTGGTTGATCTGGGCCCCACCTGTGTCCTGCTCGCGACTGGCGGAGGTGATTTCCTGAACCAGCTCCGCGGTCTTCTGCACGCTTGGCAGAATGCGCGCCAAGAGCTCTCCCGCTTTCTCGGCGACTTCGACGCTGGTGCCGGAGAGCTGCGTGATCTCGCCGGCGGCCTTCTTACTGCGCCAAACGACACCCTCCAACAATAGAGACAAACCAGACCTTCTATTTTGCCATCGGAGGAATTCAGTGACGCTTGAGCGCGTCTCTGGACGCCAGCGGCGCCTAGACGATCGCCAGAAAGCGCGCAGCCAACAACACGGCAGCTCCCCACAGACCCGCGAAGACGTCGTCCATCACCACGCCCCAGCCCTCACGCCAGCGCTCCGCCTGCCGGGCTGGCCAAGGCTTGAACTGGTCGAAAATGCGAAACAGCACCACGCCCGCAAGCACGCCCTTCCAGGTGACGGGCGCCGCTGCCAAGGTCAAGAGCACGCCGGCGGCCTCGTCAATACAGACGATTTGAGGATCCTTTAGACCGGTCTTGCGAACGACCTCGGTCGCGGCCCACACGCCGACCAGTGTGACGATCACAGCGCCGCACAGGACAGCCAGCGGCCCGCCTTTGGCGAGCAAGAGAAAGAGTGGCACGGCGCCGATGGTTCCCGCCGTACCTGGCATCTTGGGGAAACGTCCGCAACCAAACCAGATGGCCAAGATGTAAGCGAAACGGTACTTCATGGGTTCGGACTGTCTTCGCCGAGCATGCGACGAACTTCGGCGGTGTAACTCCGGTTGTGATGGACGACAAGCGGCGGCTCGATCTGCTCGCGAGGGGCTTCGGCTCGCGCCTCGACGAGAATGCGCTTCGGCGGCTGCCCAGCCTCGGGCACGACCGCGCGAGAGCGGCAAACGAAGAGACCGCGCGCCTGCAAGCCAGCGCGCAATTCTTTCTCGCGATCGAAGGGAAAGATCGCCGCCAGCCGACCGCCCAAAGCAAGCGCGCCGAGAGCGATATCCAGCCACTCGCTGAGAGCCAGCGTTACCTCGTGGTTGGCCACGGCTTTTTCAGACCGCGGCGGCAGGACGCCGGTGCCGAGGGGACGAAAAGGTGGATTGCTTGCGATGAGGTCGAAGCCTCGCGCCGGCAGCAAACCAGGACTGCGCACGTCGGTTTTCAGGACTTCGAAGCGACTTCCGAACCCGTTCGCCGCACAGCCGCGCACCGCCAGGTCGGCCAAGCGCGGCTGAATCTCCACGCCCACGCCGGCCGCCGCCGGATCCTTGGCCAGCAGCAAGAACGCCAGCGCGCCGGTGGCGCAACCGAGATCGAGAAAGCGGCCGAACGGTGGCTCGACGAAGCCGGCGAGCAGGATGGGATCCAAGCTGCTACGAAAACCGTGGCGCGGCTGCAGCAGCTTCACCCGGCCGCGCAGGAGCGTGTCGCGCGTGATCCCATCGTCGTCGTCATGGTCGTTGTCATGGTCGTTGTCTACGAACGCTCCGCGCACGAAAGCTCCGCGCTAGTCGGTGACGGGCCTTGCAGGCTGGATCTTTTGCATGACCAGTCCGGTGGCGAGTTTGGGCTGAAAGTAGGTCGACTTTTGCGGAAGCACGAAGCCGGCCTCGCAGGCGTCGAGCACTTGGTCGACCTTGGTGGCGTTCATCAGGAAGGCCGCCTGCACGCTGCTGCTTTCAACCTTGGCCAGCGTTTCGCGCAAATCGTGGCTGTAGGTCAGGTTCTGTTGCTTGGCCATCGCCTCGGCGCCGATGCCGAGGAGCGGCTCCAGAATCAAACCGTGCAGCACGCTCACGTCCAAACAGCCGAGGGTCGGCGGACCAAGACGCGACAGATCCGCGTCCTTGCGCAGTCGCAGCCACAGGGTTCGCTCGCGCTTCGGCCTGCGAACCGCAAACGTGACGGCGCTTTCGCCTTCGCGGCGCAAACGCTGACCGACGCTGGCGGTGTCGTGCTCGCTGCCTTCCTCGACGGAAAACCAGGGCTGAGAGCGCGCGCCTAATTGGTCGAGCATCTCCTCGGCAAGCCCGTGCACCATGCGGTGGGTGGGAAGCACGAGCAGCCCGGGAT
>CAZTTW010000767.1:0-2962 GCA_964616265.1 uncultured Myxococcales bacterium
TCGCCGACTTCGGGTCGGCGCTGGTGTGCTATTCGGGCGGCGTCGACTCGACGCTACTGCTCAAGGTCGCCCACGACGTGCTGGGCGATCGCTGCGTGGCCATGGTGGCGTTGTCGCCGACGATGGCCGCCAGCGAACGCAAGGCCGCGCTGGAAATTGCCGCCGAAATCGGCGCGCGAACCGAGGTCACGGAATCGCACGAGCTGTCGCGGCCGGAATTTCGGATGAATCCGAAAGATCGTTGCTACTTCTGCAAGGACGAGCTGCTCGATCTAGCGAAGCCCACCGCCGATCGACTGGGATTGCAGGCGATTTTGCTCGGCACGAACACCGATGACCTGGGCGATTATCGACCGGGATTGCAGGCAGCGCGCGATCACGGCGCACGACAGCCGCTGGTGGACGCAGATCTGTCCAAGTCCGAAGTGCGCGCGCTATCCAAAGAGCTGGGTCTTTCCACGTGGGACAAGCCGCAATTGGCGTGTCTGTCGTCGCGTTTCCCCTACGGGACGGAAATCACGCCGGAACGGCTGGAACAAGTCGACCGCCTGGAAGACGGCATGCGCGCTCTCGGCTTTCGCCAGGTACGCGCGCGCTGGCACGGCGAGGTTGCGCGACTCGAGCTCGATGCCGAAGCTTTGCCTCGGGCCGTCGAACCGGAAACCCGCGCCGCTATCGTGAACTTGGGACGCGAGCTTGGCTTTACCTTCGTCGCGCTCGATCTCGCCGGCTTCTCGTCGGGATCGCTCAACCAGCTGCTCGGCATTCGCAAAAAGTCGCAGTCGTAACCACGGCCGCCGCTACGGCTTCGCCACGACCACGTTCTGGACTTCCATCGTTGCGCCGTAAGTTCCGAGCGCGACGGTTCCGCTGGCGATGGGCGCGGTGTCGGTGACGGCCATGACGAAGGCTCCGTCGACGAAGCCGGTCACCGTGGCGCCGACCACCTCCAACCGCACGGTGTACCAGGTGCCAGGCACGATACCGAGGTCGGGGCCGGTCACCCAGGACGCTGTCGCCCCCTGCGTACGCTTGCGAAGAATTGCCCGCCCGTCGCCGCGCAAGGCTAGCAAGTAACCGCTGTCGCTTGGGGCGTCGTAGCGCGCGAAGACCGCCGCCATGTACGAGGACGTGTCAGCGTAGAAATCGTCGATACGAACGATGGCCTCGACGATCTGGTCACCGAGCGGGCTAGTGCTTGCGCGACTGATGTGCCAGGTGCGGTCGTCGAGCGTGCCCTGGCAATACACCGGACCGCTTGGCCCGACCACGATGGACCAGTCGGTGTCGAGCGCGCCACCGGAGCCAGGATCCGCGGGTTGCCAACCATCCATCCTTCCATCCTGAAAGGAATCGCCGAAGACGACGTTCGCCGCGGGAATGGGCGAAAGGGAGATGGTTTCCCTCGCCTGCTCATCCCATGACTCGTCGACGGCACGGTCGACGGCGCCATCGACAGCGCCATCGATAGCGCTGTCGATGGCCGGACGCGAGGGCGCGTCGTCGTTCTTGGCAACGTCGATCGCCGTCGCGGAAGCATCGATCGGATCGGGCGGCTGATCCGCTTCGACCTCGGGTGAGGGCTCGACAGCCGAATCGGGCGCCGAAGTGTTGCCCCGCTTGGCGCAGCCTTGCGCCGCCAGCAGATCAAACCCCGCCAAGCTCACGAAGAGTCGCGCCATTCGCCGAAACCCAACCATGGGATATCGCAACTATAACCGACGGGAGAGCCAAAGCATTGCTTCCAGAAGGCCATCGGCTATGGTCAGCACGTGTCTCCCGAGCCCCTGGTTCCCGTCAGCAAGAGCGTACTCATGCCCGGCATCAAGCCGGCGGCAGCGTACGCCGTGGTGGTTGATTTCGCCGCGTATCCGCGCTTGTTCTCGGAAATCAAACACGTCGATGTGCTGTCGACCGACGGTCGGCACGCGCGCGTCGAATTTCGCGGCAGCATCGTGCTCCCGTTCCGCTACGTTCTCGATCTCGACTGCGACCCCGATGCGCTGACCGTCACCTGGCGTTTCGTGGAAGGCGAGGTGGTGAAAAACTCCGAGGGTGGCTGGAAATTTACTGCGGAGGCAGGCGGCGCTCGAGTGAGCTACCAGGTGACCATGGAAATCTCGGCACCGGTGCCCGCCTTCCTCTTGCGCAAAATCACCGACGGCCTCGTCGCGCTGTCGCTGCCCGCCATGTTCGCTGCCGTCGAACGCGAAGCCCGCCAGCGCGAACCTTAGGAGGTTCCATTTTTAGCGGAACGATATCGTGCTCACGCTGCGTGCGGGCATGGTGTAGCTGAACGTATTGGCGCCATTTGCGGTGATGGCGGCGCCCTTTGCCGGCGCGGCAGAAGCCGAGGTCAAGACGTAGACGTCAGCCGCAGCAAGCTGCGTGGGATGGTTGACCGTGATCGTCGCGCTGATCGGATTGGCGGCTTTGTTGATGGCGACCGCTACGACCTTCGTTGGATCCTGCGACGAGACGCTGGCGTAAATGGAGCTGGTATCGACCGAGCTCGTGCTGGCAGCCACGGACGTGTCTCCAAAGGTCGCGCCGTTGCCGTCGTAGTTGCGGTACATGGCAAAACCGCCGTAGATGAACGTGTTGGTGGAATTCATCATCCACACCGTCGCGGCGAACACATCTTCGCGACCGAAGGTGCCGAGCACGTCGGCTTGGGCGACGCCGCCCGAGATGTCATTGCTGGCGCCGTAGTTGTACTCGCTGATCGAGAGCTTGGTTCCCGGGTAGTGTTGGTCGATCTTCGCCTTCAGGCGAGGAATCAAGTCAATCGGGGCTTTCGTGCTCGACTGCGTGATCCAGCTCGTTTCGGTGTACGTCGAATCCCATAACGAACGTGGCGCCTGCAAGCGCGCCTGGACTTCGTCCTCGGCCACGCCATTGTCGGTAATGCGCTTGCCGCCGCCGGTGGCTTCCGGATACCAGTGGACGTCGAGCACGTCGA
>CAZTTW010000768.1:0-2961 GCA_964616265.1 uncultured Myxococcales bacterium
GGCCGCCGGTGCCGCCGCCCGCGACCAGCAAGCGCATGTCAGCGAGCCTCGACGACGACGCGCACGTCGGGGCCGCCCATGCGCCGATTTTTGGATCGGCTGCGCACGGTGCGCAGAGACTGCCAGAGCGTCATGCGTGCCGGCTCGGGCGCGCGCGCCGAAATGTTGGCCAGTACGCCGGCCATAAAGAGGCTCATGACGAGCGCCGTGCCGCCATAGCTGACGAAGGGCAAGGGCAACCCCTTCGTTGGCAAGAGCCCCAGCACCACGCACATGTTGACGATGGTTTGCAGCCCGAAGAGGCAGGTGATGCCGAAGGCCAGGTAGCAGCCGTAGGGATCGCGCGCCTTCATGGACGCGCGCATCCCGCGCCACACCAGCAAGCCGAAACACGCGAGGACCGAGAGCACGCCAATCAGGCCCAGCTCTTCGCCGACCACGGCCAAGATGAAATCGGTGTGCGCTTCGGGCAGGAAGAAGAGCTTTTGGTGACCTTGTCCGAGGCCCTGACCCCAAACGCCGCCCGATCCCACGCTGATGAGCGATTCGTAAAGTTGGTAGCCGGTGTTGCGGCGGTACTGCCACGGATAGAGGAAAGCGAGCAGGCGCCGCATGCGCCAGGCTTCGCCGGTGATGAAGACTTTCCAGCCCACCGGCGCCGCGGCCAGTACCGCAATCAGAATGTAGCTCGTGCGCGTTCCGGCCACGAACATCAGGCCGAGCGCGGTGACGCCCATGATGACCGCGGTGCCGAGGTCGGGCTGCTTGAGCAAGAGCCCGAGGAAAATGCCGGTCATGATGAGCGGAGGCAGAAAGCCGATGGAGAAATCGCGAACTTTCTCCGCCTTGCGCGCGAGGAGCACGGCGAGATAGAGCGCCAACGAGAACTTGGCCAGCTCCGACGGCTGAAACGACAGCGGTCCCAGGCGGAACCAGCGAACCGCACCGTTGATCGACGGACCCAATTTCAAGACGGCCGCCAGAAGCACGACGCTGACGAAAAGCAGCGGATAGGTGATGCGCCGATAAACCGAATAGTCGAGGCGCGAGCCGACGAAGAACGCCAGCAAGCCGACGCCGGCATAGAACGACTCGCGCTTGAGGAAGTAGGTCCAGTCGCCGTAGGTCTTGGCCGCGAACACCGCGCCTGCGGAAAACACCATCACGATGCCGAAGCCGGTAAGTGCGAGCACCGCCGTGACCAGCCACAAGTCGGGGCCTGGCGAGGTTGGCGCTCGCTCGCCCAGCTCGGCGCGCAGGTCGCGCTTGCGTTTGGGCAGCCAGGCCAGCATGGGAGCGATGCGTTCGCGCAGGGTCATTCGTCCATCTCCGGATCGATGGGAATCTTGTCCGACGTGTTGGCGATCATCGTCTGCACGGCGGTCCGGTAAACTTCGGCACGATGGGCGTAGTCGCGGAACATGTCGAAGCTCGAACAGGCGGGCGACAGCACGACGGCGTCGCCACGCTCGGCCAGCTCGGCAGCGCGATGAACGGCTTCGTCCATGTCTGCGGCCATCTCGACCGGAACCACCGAGCCCAAAGCAGCGCGGATCTTGGGTGCCGCTTCGCCGATGAGCACTGCCGCGCGCCCGTGGCGCTTCATCACCTCGCGAAGCGGGTCGTACGAGCCGCCTTTGTCTTTTCCGCCGGCGATGAGCACGACCTTGCGCGGAAATCCGTCCAGCGCCGCGACTACCGCGCCCACGTTGGTGCCTTTCGAGTCGTCGTAGAACTCGATGTCGTTGAAGTCACCCACCAGCTCCATGCGGTGGGGCAGGGGACGAAAGGCCATTAGAGCGTAGCGCGCCTCGGCCGGCAGCGCGCCGAGAAGGCGCGACGCAACCAGCGCCGCCAGCGCGTTCTCCTGGTTGTGCCGGCCCACCAGGCCGGGCAGCATCGTCGGGTAGTATTCGATGGGGCCGCCCGGCAAGCGCACGCACAGCGAGTCGCCTTCCAGCCAGCCGCCGACGCCCAGCGCTTGGTGGGTGGAAATCAGGACGCAGCGGCTTTGAATGCGACGGGCCGCCGTCTCGACGTTCGGGTCGTCGATGTTGACGACCGCGAAATCCGACGCCGTCTGCGCTTCGAACACGCGTTGCTTCGCCGCGAGATAGTGCGAAAAGTCGGGGTACCGGTCGAGGTGATCGGGCGAGACGTTGAGCAGCACCGCGACCTGCGGCCGAAACGCGCGCACCGTCTCGAGCTGAAAGCTGGACACTTCGACGACGCAAATGCCGCCGATTCCGGCCGCCGGCGTGCCTACCGCTTCGGCCAGCGGCGTGCCCAGGTTCCCGCCGACGAAGGTGGGCCGGCCAGTGGCGGCCAGCATCGCTCCGCACAGCGTAGTCGTGGTGGATTTTCCGTTCGTTCCGGTGATGGCGACGATGGGCGACTCGATGAACCACGAGGCCAGCTCCAGCTCGCCGGTGATGAATACCCCTTTGGCTCGCGCATGGTCGAGGGCGGCCATGGGCGGTACGCCGGGCGAAAGCACGATCGCGTCTTGGGCCGCAAAGAGCTCGGCGGAATGACTGCCGAGCACGCTCGTCACAGTGGTTGGCAGGAGTGAGAGCTGTGCGCGCAGCTCTGCCGTGTCCTTGGCGTCGTTGACCGTGACCTTGGCGCCTTTGCTGGCGCACAGACGGGCCGCCGCCATGCCCGAACGGCCGAGGCCGACGACCAGGACGCGCTTGCCCAGCAAATCGAACGGAGGAGTCTGCATCAACGAACCTTCAACGTGAGTAGCAAGCCAACGATGGCGCAGAAGAATGAAACGATCCAGAAACGCACCACGATGCGGGATTCGGGCCAGCCCTTCTTTTCGAAGTGGTGATGAATCGGTGCCATCAGGAAAATGCGCTTCTTGGTGGCCTTGTAGTAGCCGACTTGGATGATGTCCGACAAGCCCTCCACGAGGAAAATGCCGCCGATGACCGGCAAGGTCAGCTCGGTCTTGGT
>CAZTTW010000769.1:0-2957 GCA_964616265.1 uncultured Myxococcales bacterium
ATCGACACCAACTCGCTGATCACGTCTGTGACGTTCAAGAACGGAGGCACGACTTGCTACGGCGTCGACGTCACCGAGTCGTTACCCACGACAATGACATTCAAGAATGTGTCAGGAAATACCATTGCGATAATGACTGTCGATGCGACGACGAACGTCGCGACTGTTACTTGTCCCGGGGGACAAGCAGTGTCGCTGGACGCTACCTGCGCTGGCACTGGTTACGGAGGGGGAAGTTCGACCAGCACGACCTGCACACCCGGTCTCTGTATGCCCTGACTCTCATGGCCGCACGGCCGATGGCCAATTCTTGAAGTAGGAATTGGACCGTGCCACTGCGCTTCAGTCCCTGGACATATCCTCCGATAGCCATTGGCAGTTTGAGAACCATCGCAGTCGATCTCGATGATACGCTGAACAACTTCACGCAGACGTTGCGCGAGCATCCTTTTGCGTACGAGGAAAGCTATGTCGTGCAGCCCGCGACGTTCGACGCCTACCTCGAGCGCCTGCGCACGCAGCCCCATGCCGTCGAAGAGTTGCTGAGCACTGAATTTGCCTACTTTCGCGCCAAGATCCATCTAGAATGTTACCGTCTGGCCCAGGCACGACCCGACGGTATCGCGTTCATGCGCTGGTTGAAGAAGGAAGGCTGGCGAATCGTCATCTGCACGCAACGGGATCTTCGAACTTCGTACGAAGCCACCCAGGCGTGGCTGATGCGCAATGGCATTCCGTTCGACTACATTTTTCGGGCCGGCAACAAGATTGCGTTCTGCAAGCTGTGGGGCATCGACATCCTGGTCGATGACAATCCGTTCAATATCCAATACGGAAATCGATACGGCGTTCGCGTGTTCTACCCAATCACCGACGAAAATCGACATGTGCGGAGCCAGGGAGCCTGGGCCTTCGACACCTTCGACCAGATGATGCAGTGGATCAACGCCTAGCTCTCCTCAAGACCTTCTACCGCGGCCTGCCCACTGACAGGGTCAAGCTGGAGGTGTCGGCCTACGGCTTCGATTTTCTCGCACAACTGGAAAAGCGTGACATCCAACTAGAATACGGCGAGCTCACGCTGACAGAGTCATTGCACAAGTACAAGTTGACCAAGATTAGTGAAACCCAAATAGACGAGCTGTTGAAGTGGCATCTGGCCAAGCTGTGTAATGTGTGCCTGTACTTCGATCGGCGGGCGAACCCGCTGTTCTCATTCAATCTTGACAACAATCACGCACATGACGGCAGCAGACTGATTCCCGAAGTCCAGCTGGCGGTCCACGCGCTGGTAGAGCGACTGACTGATCTCGGCTGTAATCCGCTGGTGATAGCAAGTGGCCGCGGCTATCACGTGTGGTGTCGGTTGGAAGCGGCGATCGCCAACGAGCGACTGTACTCTCTCATGCTCCATACGGCCGCCGGCGCGCTCTTAACCCTCCATCAACAGGGTTTCGATACCAATAACATGAAGTTCAATTTGTATCCGGACGTCCGCATTCAAGATCGGGTGTCTTTGCGGCTCTTCGGATCGGAACACGCCAAGAACCACGTATTCAGCTGCATTCTCGATGGCGACACCGTACTGGACGAGGAAGCCTCCTGGGCCTTCTTCCAAAAGCATTTGGAAAACAAGACCGTGACCGTAGATGCCTTCGACAAGGCCTACGACAGGGTAGCAAGGAGCGGGTAACCTCCATGGAAGGACCATCTCACCATACGTCCTTTGCCACGTGACCGCGATGCACTTGCTCCGTGGAGTAAATTGCGCGGCTCGCAGGGATGCCATTCGGAAGATTGAGGTAGGCAGCGTTGCCGAAGAACACCCTGATGTGCGAAGCCTGATAACCGCTGTAGATGGGAGCGGCTGGTGAAGTGTCGACCGGCAAGGCCGTCGAGGCGGCGTCCACGCGATGGTGGAAGATGGAGTTCGGCGGGAAGATCGAAGCCAAGAAGGCGTTATTTCCGGCGACAGAGAAGGTAATGGCGGCGGTAACTACATGGTTCGCCGAATCGGCGACTTGAAACTGGACACCATAGGTACCCTGACCGCCAACGAGGGCGCTCGAGACTACGCCTGTCGAGCTGTTCAACGACATCCCCTCGGGGAGCTGAGCATACGAAGAGGAATTGGTAACTGAGAATGCGTACGAACTCGTCCCGCCGGAGGCCGCGAGCGTGCAACTGTAAGCTTGACCCTGTGTGGCCGCCGGACAGTTGGTGGTAGTGAATTTGAGTGTTGTGCCCGCTGCCGTCGTGCCCCCCGAGCTGATTGTGCCGCCCGTGCTGCCGGTCATTCCCCCGGTATTTGTCGTACCCCCGGTGCCTGTCGCACCGGCGGAGCTGGTCGTGCCTCCAGTACTGGCCGCTGTCGTGCCCCCGGAGCTGGTCGTGCCTCCAGCGCTGCCCTTCGTGCCCGCAGAACCAGTCGTACCTCCAGTGCTGACAATCGTGCCCGCAGAACCAGTCGTACCTCCAGCACCTGTTGCACCGGCCGAACTGGTCGCTCCTCCGGTGCTGGTCGTCGTCCCCCCCGAGCTGCTCGTGCCTCCCGTGCTGCTCGTCGTGCCTCCCCTGCCGCCAGTGCCGCTCCCTCCGCTGCCTTGACCGCACCCGGCAACAACGGACGTGACGACCAACACAGCCAAGCTCACGAAAACCGAATACCCACGATTCGTCATTGGATCCACAGTTTGCACCCGGCTCCGATTTTAATCTCGATCACACCCGATCGATTCGCTCCGGGCCGTCACGCGCTCGGGCCGTCCCTGGCGCCATGGTTGAAGTGATCCAGCGCCCCGGCGCAACTCGCCGCGGCGGATTCTGCGGCTGGAAGGTGCTCTTCATGACGAAATATGTAAGTCTTGCACTCCTACGTGCGCGCAGTCCAAAAGGGGAGGATACCATGATGACGCGAACCTTCGATACGATCGGGATGAGACGCATGCTGAGCGCTG
>CAZTTW010000770.1:0-2952 GCA_964616265.1 uncultured Myxococcales bacterium
GAGCACCAGACTACGAATCTGGGGGTCGGGCGTTCGAATCGCTCCGGGCGCGCCAGACCAAATCATTGAAATTGATTAGCAATCTTCGAGGCAGCTCGATCCTTGTCGTGTCAACGATGGTTGCGGGTCGCCACCGGGTCGCCACGGGCGACGGCTTTCTCGATAGCCGTTCAGTGCAATGACTGCCGACTGACGCTGACTCTGCCGAACTCTGTCCGTGAGTTGGGGCATGGTGGACCTTGCGCCCGAGGGATGCATCTCGTTGCGGGACTTCTTCGACGCCTTCACGTCGTGGAAATGGGATGCTCGCAGCTTGCTGTCGATCGCCAGGCTAGTAGCGCGGTAGTTCCGTGCCGAGGGGGACATCTCGAGGCGAACTCGGATTGACCATACTTGCCTCGGCCGCAGTGGACGCTTCGGTCCGACCATGAGCCCTTGTTCCAAGGCTGGCGGAACTGAATTGCGGTGTCCATGGCAACATCCCTGCCATCCCGCCCACCGCTTCGCTCCCGCGAGCGCTCGATCGTATCTCAAGAGGCCGGTCTCTGGCCCAAAGCGGACATCACCGACCGCACACAGTCTCTTGGGTCAGCGTGACCTGCAGGGTGCGAACAACATACTATCGCGACTGAGGCGCCGCGCGGGGGAATAGGGCGTCCGGTAATCCGACGACTCTGGAGATTCAGCAGTGCAATATTGACCAACCGTCCAGCTCAGCGCTCAGCTTGGCAAGATGCAAATCTGGGCCAGGCGGTGGCGCCTGGGCTCGGCGGGCTCGCGTTCACTCGGAACCGAATACGACGACCAGAGCGGTGAGGTACCGTCACGAAAACTGCCGACAAAGTAGAACGACTGAGATGAGCCCGTGCCGGGAAGGTCAAGAGGCGCGCAGCATCCGTGCCGCCCACCTTCGGGACCGACGTTCTAGACGCTACAGCTGAGGTCGCCAAATCCTCGAAATCGTAAGCTCAAACATCCCGCTCAACATTTGCCGGATGGACGGAAAGCGATCTCGTTGAGGGACGACTGGCTATGTTAGCCCTTGGCTCCAGGAGCCGGCGACGTCGGCGACACATGCGGCCGGACCGCTACAGTCAGGCCGCTTCGAAGTACTCCGCCATTCGCACAAGTCCCTGCATGTAGCCGATCGCGTGGGCGCGGCCACGGTGGTTCCAATCGGTATCGCCATCCATTTTGGGCACGTGATCGTCGAGCAAGAATCCGTCGAAGCCATTCTTGGCAAGAAGGACCATCACTTCAGCGGGATCGTAATTGCCGTCGCCGATGAAGCACTCGGTGAAGTTAGGGACTGTGCCTTGCACGTCACGGAAGTGAATATAGGCAAGTGCCCTCTTAGGGCCAAAATACTCGATCATCTCCTGGACGTTAGCCCTCCCGCCGGTCATTTCGGAGCAACAGCCGAGGCAGAGGTCAAGCGCCCAGGCTTTCGATTGTCCGGCCAATTCGTAGGCGTGCTTGAAGCCCAGGGGACGCCAGAAGAGACGCGCGACGCCGCCAAGCATCGGCACTGGCGGATCGTCAGGGTGGAGCGCAAGGCGGATGCCCTCCTCCTCGGCCACCGGTAGAACCGCCTGTATGAAGTACTTATAGTTCGCCCACATATGCTCCTCGGTCACCAACGGGCCGTCCTTGCCGAACAGGGGCATCGACGACGCCCGTCCCAGGGTCGTCGGCATGAAGGAGCGCAGGAGCTCGAGATTGTCCGCATTGGCCTCGACCACGCTCATGTCGAAACGACGCGCCAAGGCGCCGCCGCGGGTGGTGGCGCCGCGCTCCGTGGTCCAGACGGAATTGGGCATGAAATGGTAGCCGAGCACCGGAACGCCGGCACGAGCCACGGCGCGGATCGTCGCCTGGTAGTTCTCGATCTGCTGGTCGCGGCCGTCGAGGCCCAGCATGGCGAGGTGATAAAAGTGCGTCGGGACGTTCTCGATCGCCTCGAACTTGAGACCATAGGCCTCGACACGCTCGACCAGGGCCCGCACGTCGGATTGCTCCCACCTCGTGTCGCCGGGTAGGGTTGGATTGTTCATCTGCAACCCCGTCGCGCCGATCTGCGCGGCAAAGCGCAGCCGTTCCTCAGTCAGTTCATGGAATTGCCCCACGGCAATGCGGATGTTCATCTATTATGCTCCACTTTGTTCATCTCACATTCGCTCGGCTTGCGCGCCACTCGAGACGCTCAGGCGGATGGTCCACTCGCGGACGTCGCGCGGCTTGAGCCAGATCGCTGCGCCTCGCGCAATCGCGTCGTCGACGCCATCGGCCGAAGCGGTGGTGGGCTCAAGCGCGAGCTGATGCGTTCCGCCCGGCGCCGGCCAACCTCCATAGGTCGCCCAAATGCCCAGATCGTCGATGCTGTCGTCCCAGGCGATATCGAGCCACTGGCCGGCGCGCCCGACAGCGACCGAGCGCGAGGGCAGGGCAGTCGCGTAGAGCTTTGCCGCGATAGCGCTCGATGCCGGCTGGATCTGATCCAGCGCCACCGGGTAAGTGGCAGAGGGGCCGGGCCAGTCTAGTACGGTAGCAGCGAATTGCCGGCCCCCCAAGGTGAGGTACGCACCTGCGACGCGTTTCACGCCGCGCATGACTATCCGGTCCTCGGTGCCGATCGCCAGCAGCCCGTGCATGGCCCAGAGATAGGGTAAATCCGACGAGCCGGTGTTCCGGACCGTGTAGTGCGCAGTCAACGTCGCGCCCAAAAGCTCAAGGCTCCGGCTGAACTCGAACTCGCGGCCCAGATAGGTTGTCGCGAGGCAGGTCGGCGTCTCGCGGTCCACGTGCCACGGCCGACCCCAGACATCGCCGTGGTCGCGCAACCGCCGCCCCCATCCGGGCGTCTCGCCGTCGCCAGTGCTCACGGTGGGAAAGCATTCGTCCCATCCAATCGCTTCTGCCACCGAGTAGACCGCGCCCTCGGCGACATTGTCG